>DERZ01000019.1 GCA_002361155.1 Porphyromonadaceae bacterium UBA3327
GCAAAATTTCAAAGTTCTCGTCGCTTTTTGAGAAGGATTCCGGACTGCTTTTTCAAACCTTGTCTCGGTGGCTCCGTTCCCGAAAGCGATTGCAAAGTTATAGCAAAAATCCGCGCTGTGCAAATTTTTCTACCAAGATTTTTGAAAATTCCGTACGATATCCATTTATCTTACTGACATTCTTTGTTTTAAAAATATGTTAAAATATATTCATAAATGTTAAACGAGTGAACAAAATCAAGAGATATCGCATGAAGAAATTTTTTTGAAATGCTGATTTTTGCGGAATCGCCATTTTTAACTAAAATTGCGGAGCCGCATTCAACGACTCCGCAAATCCAGTTTGCTTATCTGGCGCACATCCCTTACAGAAGGGAACGCCATAGATTTCTTCAGGTCTTATTCGGCAGCCTTGACTTCAGGGCGCTGGTAACCGTCTTTGGTGGCGCGCTGTGACATTCTTTTGATTCTGTCCTTGGTTTCGGGATGCGACGAGAACATCTTCTGTATGTAGCTCATCTTGGCTCCACTCTTCTGCTCAAGCTGACTCAACTTCTCGAAAGCCATGACCATACCCCAGGGATTGCGACCGTTTTTAACCAGAAAGTCATAACCGCAGTCATCCGCTTCCTTCTCCTGACTCTGCGAGAATTTGGAGTTGACCAGCGAAGCTCCGAGGTCTCCAAGCTGCGAATCGGAGAGGGCCGCCGCCACTCCGCCGGTCGAAGACACGCCATCCTTGAGGGCGTCGGTAAGCAGAGCTGTGCGGAATGCCTTTTTGGAGTGATGCTTGAGGACATGGCCGATTTCGTGGCCAATGATTCCCATGAGTTCATCGTCATCCATGATGTCCATCAGCGAGGAGAAAACGCGCACGCTACCGTCAGGGCATGCAAAGGCGTTAATGTCGATTACATGGTATACTTTAAAGTTCAAAGGTATTCCATCGGCATCCGTTATACCCTCGGTAAGCTTGCGCAGACGAACAGTATAAGGATTGTCTTCGGGAAGAACGGGGTTGTTCTTGTCCATCCAGTCGACCGACTCCTTGACGTATGCCGCCATCTGGGCATCAGTAAGAGTGACAGCCTGCGCAGTCTTGGCGACCGCGTTCCCGAGTTTTTTGAGATTCAACTGTGCTCCGACAGGCATGGCTGTCGCGAGGCAACAAACTAAAGTGAAAATGTAAACGCTGAATTTACGCATGGTAATGAAATTTTTTATAACTTTGATTAATAATCTGCACCCGTAGTGTCACCTCGGCACTGTGGATACTGTTGCTAAGGAACACTATTACCGTACTGCAAAATTAATAAATTTATGAAGAAGTCAGTTGAAGTATTGAGATATTTTCTCATCGGAATTCTCATAATGGCCGTTATGACATTCATCGGAGGGTCGATGGCCATATATTCGGACACCCTTGTCAATCCATGGTTTCCAATAGTGGGGGCGGGGGCTGCGGCTGTGGCCTGCGCACCTTTCTGTATGCGGTGGTGGAAATTTGTGACGCAATGCGACCAGGCATGGTTCAACGGCTTATGCCACGTCATGTTTACCGGCTCGCTTCTGCTCTTCGCTTTCTATTTCTGCAACTCGTACTTCGCGAGCCATGACACGGCACACATGGAGCGGGTGGCCATAGAGCGCCGCTTCAGAGAGACTCATTATAAGACCAAGAGAATCTCACGCCGCACATACGGAAGAGGAGAACCCTACCAGCAGTATTATATAGAGGTGCGGTTCGAGGATGGTCGCACAAAGAAGCTGTCGGTGAAGTTTGACACTTACCGACGACTGAAAGGTCAGGATACCATTCAACTCAAGATGGAGAGGGGACTATGGGGACTTCCGGTGATACGCCGCAAAGGAGCCAACATCGAGGTGCCGCATTCGGGATACCGACAGACGGAGTCCATATTGACACGAAGGCTGCGCGAAAGCAAATATTAAGGAAAGAAAAGGCGTTATATTAATCAGGTTTCGGCGTCAGCGGGACCCGATGTTACAGTTTTAAATTTAGAGATGATCATGAAAAGACTTATATCCGGAGGGACTCTGGCACTGATTCTGGCCACGGCGAATGTAACCGAAGCAGGGGCTGTAGCCCGGAAACCTGTCGCTCCCGGCGAGGAGAGACAGAGCTACACAGTGACAGTGGATGAGCAGGGAGTGATGCGCCGGAGCGACAACGGGGAGGAAGTGTCGTACTATGGCACCAACTACACGGTCCCGTTCGCCTATTCCTACCGGGCGCTCGGATATCTGGGACGCGATCGCCGCGAGGCCATCGACCGTGACATCTACCATATCGCGCGTCTGGGACTTAATGCGTTCAGACTCCATCTGTGGGATGCCGAGCTGACCGACTCTGAGGGAAATCTTCTCGATAATGACCATCTCGACCTCCTGGACTATATGATATCGCGCCTCGAGGAGCGTGGCATAGACGTGGTTCTGACCGCACAGACCAATTTCGGCAACGGCTATCCGGAGCGCAATATCGACACCGGCGCTTTCACCTACGACTTTGACAAATGTAATGTCCATGAAAACAGGATGGCTCAGGAGATTCAGGAGCGATACCTCATGCAACTCGCAGAGCATGTGAATCCATATACGGGACGCAGCTATGCGGGAGACCGCGCAATAATCGCCATGGAAATAAACAACGAGCCATGCCATTCAGGCACGGAGAAAGAGGTGACCGCCTATATCGACCGGATGGCGCATGCACTGCGCAAGGCCGGTTTCGACAAGCCAATATTATATAATGTGACGCATAACCCGGGAGTGACCACGGCCTATTACGCCGCCAAGGATATCGACGGCACCACCTATCAGTGGTATCCGACCGGCCTGGTGGCGGGGCATGAGCGGAAAGGCAATTTTCTGCCGGCAATCGATGATTACACCATCCCCTGGAAAAAGACCATGCCCGGATATGACAGGCTCGCTCGCGTGGTGTACGAGTTCGATCCCGCCGACGTGCTGTACTCGCATCTCTATCCGGCAGTGGCACGCACATTCCGCAAGGAGGGATTCCAATGGATCACGCAGTTCGCCTACGATCCTATTGATCTCGCTCCTTATAATACGGAATATCCCACGCACTTCCTGAACCTTGTGTACACGCCAGCCAAGGCGCTGAGCATGATGGTGGCCGCGGAGGCGGCCCGCGAGATTCCGCGCGGCGCCGACTACGGCAGCTATCCCCAGAACACCCGCTTCGGCCACACCCGGATAAGTTATGAGGAAGACCTGAGCGAATTCAATTCTCCCGATAAATTCATCTATACCAACAACACCCCGACAAATCCGGCGGACACATCCGGACTACAGCAGATAGCGGGCCACGGCAATTCACCGGTGGTGGAATACAGCGGCTCGGGCGCCTATTTTCTCGATCGTCTCGAGAACTCCGACGTATGGCGTCTGGAAGTTATGCCGAATGTGACAGTAATCGAGGATCCGTTTGGCGACACTGACCTGAAGAATACGAAAGTCATAGCCACGTCCGCAGCCGAGACCATGAGGATAAGTCTTCCTTCGCTTGGTATGAAATTTTATTATAAAGGGATCGATGTCGGCAACAAGACCTCCGGCCAAGCGACCGAAGGCAAAATCACCGTCATGCCCGGAACTTATCTGCTGCAGGCGGCCAGTCCGGACTTTCCGGCCCCCGACAGACTGGGCCGGGGCAAAGTGGCGGCCAACATCGGACTTACCGAATATGCGGCACCCCTGACCGACAGCTATCCAGTGACTTTGCTCAGCAGAAAGGAAGCGGACCCGGCACTGGATGTCAATATGATTCCAGAGGCCTGGAATTACCGTCTTGAAAGCCTTGATCTCGGATGGGACGCACCAAAGTTCTATGAACTGAAGACCACACCGGACAGCGATGGAATCACCGTATTGAAAAGGTACGTCGGCGACAAGATGGCACGCATACCGGAGGAAATAAAGCTAAACTCACTTCACGCCCGGTTCATTGAGGAGGCCGGCAACCACAAATCCACCGGAATACCAGAGGGAACCATGCTGTCGCTCACCTTCATAAACGGAGCGACATTCAGCGCGCCGGTCCGCACGGACTCCACCGGCACAGCCAATATACAAGTCAATGAACTCATGCCTTCGGAAGGAGTCATCGTACCGGCGCCCTACCCCACCATGTTGGCAAGGCTCACACCGACAACAGACGGAAAGCGTGGAGAAATGAACGAGATCGAGTCTGTCACTCTGACAATTCCTCAAAAGAAAGGAGTATCACAAAACATCCTCATCGAACGCATCTGGGTAGAATAATAGCCAGCACGTTGACATTTTTGTAAAAAAAGATGCTATGGCTACCCGTTGCGGGCGGCACGCTGGTCGTTGACTATGATAAGGAGTGCGTCGCGGACATCAGAGGGCAGCTGCAGGCCTCGGAGGGTGATGCTGCGAGCCCAGCCGGGGACATCCTCGGGACGGAGCGTCATCAGCACCTCATTGAATTCGTCCGCCTCTTCCGGAGTATAGCTCTCGGGCGTGCGGCCTATAAAGCGGTCCAGTTCCTCGTCATCGTAGTAGACCACTTCATCGGAGACTACCGACAGTGTATCTTTCTCGCATGTTATATGCATTCCGCAACAGACTTCGCCATCGGGCACATCTTCCGATGGACCGGACGTCGAATCAGTCGGGGAAGCCACAGGTCCGCCGGTCATAGCGGGAGTTGAATTATGCCGGCGACGCCAGCGTAACTCGAAGAGATAAAGGACCACGCCCGTAACTACCAGAAATATCAATATAACCAATGCACCTTTCATCTGTCAGTCATTTTAGCAAGTTTAGTCAATAATTTTAGAGAGTTGGGCAAAAAAACCGGGGAATGATTTGGCTACAGCTTCTTTCCCGGCGAGAGAACCATTTCCGGCAACAGCAATGACCACAGCCATCGCCATGGCTATGCGGTGGTCGGCATGAGAGTTGAAGTCCGGCGATTCCTTCCGGGGGATACACCTCTCCCCTCTCCAGACTATGGAGTCTTCTTCCGCGGCAAGACGGAATCCGGCTTTGGATAGCTCCAGGGCGAGGATGGCCATGCGGTCGGATTCCTTAAGCCGCAGATGACCTATACCGCTAAGTTCAAAGCGGATGCCGGCGAAGCAGAGGGCCGTGACAAATGAGGGCACAAGATCGGGAGTGTCGCGCATGTCAAGACGCACAGGGCAGTCCGATGCCGCAAGGCGCGCCACCTCGTCAGGGTCGGCCTCTATCAGGACATACGCGCCATCCGCATCCTCCCGGAACAGCGTAGTGACTCCGAGCGCGGAGAACAGTGCCGCCACCGCAGAGTCTCCCTGCAGCGATACTTCCGGAGAGGACAGCCCGGACAACCGGACAACCGTCCCGGGACGCATCAGAACAAGCTGATAGAAGGGAGCGGCGGCCGACCAGTCCGATTCTATCATATAAGACAGACCGTCGGACTCGGAGAAGCGCCGCATAACTTCGCGTGTCATCTCAAAGTATGGACGGGAAACGGAGGGCAACGACTTTTCAGAAAGAATCAGAGGCCGGTTCCAGAACGGCGAAGCGAGCAGCAATGCGGAGGCAAACTGGGAGCTGAGGCCGTCAGGCAATTCGACAGTGCCTCCTTCGAGACGACGCCCCCTGATCCTTACCGGCACACGCCCTTCGCCGGCGATATACTCTATGTCGGCACCCAAACTTCGGAGAGCCTCCACAAGTGGACTTATCGGCCGACGCCGCAAAGCATCGGTGCAGTCCACCACGCCGTCAAAACCAGGCGAGGACGCAGCAAGAGCGAGAAAAAAGCGGAGCGAGGTCGCTCCGGTGCCAAGATTGTAGACGTGGCCCTGTGAAATTCCGGCATCAAACAGACGCAACGCCTCGGCAAGTTCACGGGTATCGTCGCAATCCGGAAGATTATGCAGTTTTCTCCTGCCGAGAGTCCGGCAACATATCAAGGCTCTCGCGGCAATACTTTTCGAGCCTGGAAGCAGTACGGTAGCTGTCGATTTCGAATCCATAGAATTCAATCAGGCATGGCGACACGATTGCCACGCTCAAAAAGACATGCGTCGCCGTAAGAAAGAAACCGGTAGTCGCCGGCAAGAGCCTCCCCGTAGATTCCACGCCAGCGGGGCAGCCCGGAGTTGTCCGCGCCAAGAAAAGAGGAGACGAGCAGCAATAATGTAGACTGGGGCTGATGAAAATTAGTGACCATCCGGTCGACAATGCGCCATCGGAACCCGGGAGCGATCATTATGGAAGTGGAGGCTGTTAGCGTCGACAGTGAGTTTCGGTCGAAGTATCCGAGCAAAGCGTCAAGCCAATATATGGTCTGCCTCTTTAAATCCTCATCGCTTTCAGGGGAATCGGCCATGTAGGCCGTCCACTGTCCGACCGAGAGAGAGCAGTCGCCATCCGCCACCGCCATTCCCAAATAAGGCAATGACTCCAAGGTGCGTACCGAGGTAGTGCCTACCGCTGTGATGGGACTACCGCCGCGCAACGCATCGACAAGAGCCTCCACCAGACTCCTGTCGGCGGTGAACACCTCGGTATGCATAGGATGGTCTCCTATAAGATCGGACTTGACCGGCTGAAAAGTGCCAGCTCCGACATGCAGTGTGACCGGCATCGGGGCTATCCCCTTCTCTTTCAGCGCATCGAAGAGGCGAGGGGTGAAATGCAGACCGGCGGTAGGAGCCGCCACAGAACCCTTCACCCGGGCATAAACCGTCTGATAGTCATCAGCATCCGACTGTTCCGACGGGCGTCTCAGATAAGGAGGGATCGGGATATATCCCGCCGCATCCACTATAGAAGCGAATGTGAGATCCGGGACATCCCAGCTGAACTCAACCACGTGGGCGTTGCCTGGGCGCGCCTCGCCGCGCAGGGCGGTGAGCGTCACCTTGCGACCGTCCACATACAGCTCCTTGGTCAACGCCCCGCTCTTCCACCGCTTCAGATTGCCCACCATGCAGCTCCATCCGCATCGGCCTCTGCTCTGAAACATGAGTACATAATCCTCCGGATCGAGAGGTTCGAGAAGGAATACCTCAACTTCCGAACCGGTCTCCTTGCGAAATCTGATGCGCGCGTTGATCACACGCGTATTGTTACACACAAGCAGGGAATCCTGCGGGAGCAACTGCGGAAGTGCATCAAACCGATAGTGGGAGACAGCTCCCTGATTGCCCGCCACAATCAGCAGACAGCTGTCGCGGGACGCGAGAGGATGGCGTGCTATCCGCTCGTCGGGAAGAGGATAGTCAAAATCCGCTATTTTTATATTTTTAACCTTATCGAGTATATTCATTTGATTTTCTGATAATTTAGTCCAATTCGCGAGCTTAATTCCGAGAACTGCAAAAAAAATTTTCACAAAAATAGCAAAAAAATTTGTGAGAAATAAAAAAAAGCCTTAACTTTGCACTCGCAATCGGGCG
>DERZ01000002.1:0-431 GCA_002361155.1 Porphyromonadaceae bacterium UBA3327
AAACCTACTGAGCTACACCCCGAAGAGTTGCATTCATTCGTTCCTGAATGCGGGTGCAAAGTTAATGCCTTTTTTTTGTTTCTGCAAATATTTTCGCAAATATTTCTGCGCTTTTTTAACTTTTTTACTCGGATTCCAGTACGCAATTCTGCACCACAAGTGCCACGGGCTACGGTTGTTGCTCAGTATGAGCGAAGTATCATTATTTGTTTACGAAGACCAGATACTGGCCCGGAGCGAGTGATACGGGAAGTTCGGCATCCTTGCCTGAGAAATAGTCTTTCATCCCTTTAATGTCGGGTGCGTCGCCGGCGAAGGCGGGTTTTACTTCGCTTGCACCGAGATTGGCGATGGTGATTACCTTCGAGCCTTCCTTCTCGCGGGAGAAGGCAATGATGTCATCGCTGCCGGCGGCAATGGCCTTGACCTCG
>DERZ01000002.1:715-1165 GCA_002361155.1 Porphyromonadaceae bacterium UBA3327
CCGGCGGCAATGGCCTTGACCTCGCCTCCCTCGGTTCCGGCGGCGAGGGCATGCTGGGTGTGCTTAAGGTTATTGAGCTTCTGATAGAAAGCGAAATACTCGTTGCGTGGCTCCCAGAGCGGAGCTTTGTCTTTCTCGAAGAACTTCAGGGCGCGGTTCAGACCCGTTTCCTGGCCGGTATAGATCAGCGGCATGCCGGGCAGCGTATAGGAGAGCACCGCGAATGCGTCTGTAAGGTTGCCGAGCCGTTCGAATTCCGTGCCTTCCCAGGAGTTCAGGTCATGGTTTGTGACCATGTTCATCAGATAAGTGTCTTTCGGATACTCCTTCTCCTGGATGTCGAGAAGCCTGAAGATGTCAGAGGCATGTTTCTCGGGGAATTCCCTGACCTTGCCGTCCGTGCCCTTGAAGGTATATTGACCGGCTGTGGCCGCGATTTCGCTGAAGAGG
>DERZ01000002.1:1471-26397 GCA_002361155.1 Porphyromonadaceae bacterium UBA3327
GAGGTCCTTCATCGGCCAGTTGTAACCCATGTCGAAGCCATTTTTCTGTAACTCCGGCTTGCTGGCCTCCGCAAGCATGAAGACATCGGATTTCGCGCTCTCGAGCTGCGGACGGGCCTCATCCCAGAAATCCGTGGGCACTTCTCCGGCCACATCGCAGCGGAAACCGTCCACGTCCACCTCCGAGAGCCAGAACTTCATGGCGTCGATCATTCCTTTTCTCATTTCCGGGTTCGAGTAGTCGAACACGTAGACGTCCGTCCAGTCGTAGAGGCCGACCATGTTTCCGAGAGAATCCTTCTTGTACCAGTCGGGATGCTCCGTGATCCATTTGTTGTCGCGTCCCGAATGGTTGGGCACCCAGTCGAGGATCACCTTCATGCCCTGGGCGTGTGCATCCCTGACCATCTCCTTGAATTGGTCGATGGTGCCGAACTCCGGATTCAGAGCCTTATAGTCGGCCACGGCATAGTAGCTGCCGAGGATTCCCTTGCGTCCCTTCTTGCTGATGGGGTGCACAGGCATCATCCAGAGGATGTCCACGCCGAGTTCCTTGAGCCTGGGAAGGTGCTGCGCGAAAGCGTTGACCGAGCCGGAATCGGTGTACTGGCGGAGATTCACCTCATAAATAACTGCGTTGCGGCTCCATTCCGGGTGTTTGACGGAAGTGAAGGTGGAGTCGCGTTCCACAGGCGCCTCTCTGTTGACGTTCCCTTTTCCGCTGCATGCGGAGACCAGAAGTGCCCCCGTTAATCCGAGGACAGAAAGAATTCTTTTCATGTCGATACACTATTCGTTATTGATTGTCAATGATGGATTATGAGATACCCGGTAGTCAGTTGAATAGTGGAGTGACATACCGGGCGAGGAGGTAACCTCCGCTTATGAGCCATACGCAGAGTATGCCAGCGAGAAGGAACGGCTTCGCACCAGCCTTCTTGAATTTGTCGAAGCTGGTTTCCGCTCCGAGAGCAGCCATTGCCATTGTGAGCAGGAAGGTGTCGAACTGATTGATCCATTCCACCACGACTCCCGGGATCAGGTCGAGGGAATTGAATCCGATTACTGCGAGGAATCCGATGGCGAACCATGGCACAGCCACTTTCCCTTTCTTTCCGTCGGCTCCCGCACCTGCGCTTCTCTTGGCGCGCGCCGCGATCCACCAGCTCAGAATAAGCAGCACCGGAACCAGTGTCATCACACGAATCATCTTGACTATGATGGAAATGTCGGCGATTTCGCCACCCATGGCGTTGCCGGCTCCCACAGCGTGGGCTACCTCATGCAGCGTCGAACCGGAATAGATGCCCATCTGTTCCGGAGTAAGCTCCAGAATGCCGGTGCGGTAAGCTACCGGGTAGAGGAACATCAGCAATGTTCCGAAAATCACCACCGTCGCCACAGCCACTGCAGTCTTGTACGGTTTGGTACGCATTGTGGCCTCCGCGCCAAGCACCGCCGCCGCTCCGCAGATGCCGGAACCGATCGAAGTCAGCAACGCCGTTTCGCGGTCCATCTTGAGAAGCCGTCCTATCCAGACTCCGCCCAATATGGTGACTGTCACGATGATGGTGTCGATCACGATGGCCGCTAATCCGACATCCGCCACATTCTGCAGCGTGAGACGGAATCCATAGAGAATTATGCCGAGTCGGAGTATGCGTTTCGAACAGTACTGAATGCCAGGAGTCCATGTGGCCGGGAGATTCATTCTCAATGTGTTGGCATAAATCATACCAAGGATGATACCGATAATCATCGGAGAGAAGGAAATCTCGCGGAAAAAATTCCATTCGCCTATATAGAATGACGCGCAGGCGAAAAGCGCCATGAGAAAAATGCCGTTGAGTTTGCCGGCCTTTGCTTCTTGAATCATCTGTATGTATTTTAATCCAGTTCCGGATTTTTCCGAAACTTGCAGTTTTTATGGGCTAAGAGTACTGTATGTGTTGTTGTTGGTTACAAATCCACAAAAGGATTTGCGCTCCTGATTTCTTTATAGTAACGCTCATTCGGGTATTTCTGTGTGTAAAAATATATGCAAATTTAGTAAAATAGCGCGATTTTACGTAATTTTGCAAAAAACAAAAAAATTTTAAAAACGACATGCTTGAAATCGGAACCCCATTCTCGGCCGCCGGGAAGAAGGCTCTGCTGCTCGGAAGCGGCGAGCTTGGAAAAGAAGTGACAATTGAACTGCAGCGTTATGGAGTGGTAGTGGTCGCGCTCGACAAATATGCCGGAGCGCCCGCCATGCATGTGGCAGACAAGGCCATAACGGTGTCGATGCTTGACGGTGACGCCATCCGCCGGATAGTGGAGGAGGAACGTCCGGACTATATCATTCCGGAAATCGAGGCCATCGCCACCCCCACGCTGATAGCTCTTGAGAAGGAGGGATGGAACGTGGTGCCCACTGCTGCCGCCACATTCACAACCATGAACCGCCGGGAGATCCGCACGCTTGCCGCCGAGAAACTCGGACTGCCCACGTCGAGTTACCGCTTTGCCCGTACGGAAGAGGAATACCGTGCCGCCGTTGCCGAAATAGGATTCCCTTGTGTGGTCAAACCTGTGATGAGTTCCAGCGGCCACGGCCAGAGTCTGGTGAAGAATCCTGACGGTGTAGAGTCTGCATGGCGCGAGGCGCAGGAAGGCGGCCGTGCCGGACAAGGTGAGGTGATCGTGGAGGGTTTCGTGGATTTCGACTATGAAATCACACTCCTCACCGTGCGCCATATCGGAGGCACATCTTTCTGCGAACCAATCGGACACTATCAGGAGAACGGCGACTACCGCCGCAGCTGGCAGCCGCAACCCATGAGTCCGGTGGCTCTGGAGAAGTCGCGCGAGGTGGCCCGCAAGATCACGGACGCGCTCGGCGGACGTGGTATATTCGGGGTAGAACTCTTCATCAAGGGAGATGATGTGATTTTCTCTGAAGTCTCCCCGCGCCCGCATGACACCGGCATGGTCACCATGATCTCGCAGCACCTCTCTGAATTCGCTCTTCACGTCCGCGCGCTGCTCGGTCTTCCCATTCCTGAAATCCGCTTCTACGGTCCGTCGGCATCCCGCGCGCTGCTTGCCGAAGGCGACTCACGCGACATCCGCTTCTCCGGCATGGAGGAGGCTCTGGCCCTCCCCGGAACCGACATGCGTATATTCGGCAAGCCCGAAGTGCGGGGCCATCGTCGCATGGGTGTGATGCTTGCCACCGCCGCCACAGTGGAGGAGGCATGCGCCAAGGCCGAGGAGGCAGCATCGAAGATCCGCATCGAATGCCGATGAACATGGACTGCGGGAGGCTGTGTGCCTGAACCGCGTGGGTGCGGACTGTGTTTTAAGAATAAATAGAAACCCCATAAAACATCACGCCATGAAAAAGACGCTGACAGCACTGCTGTGCTCACTGTTTTTGCTTGCGCCGTGCTCCGTGGCGCAGACATTCACCTTCGAGACTGGACGCAACGGAACAGGAATCGTGTTCGGAACCGACGGACACTCCTCCGGAGTCGGTGTGACCACTCCTTACTTCCGGACCACATATTCCAACGGCTATTACGATGCTTCCGGCTACTGGCATCCCCATAGGAAGCATCACAAGCACAACAAGAGTTGCAAGAATTACCGCAAGGCAGAGAAGAAATACTACAAGCAACGCGGCAAAGCCTACAAACACCACCAAAAGGCCGTCCGTAAGGCCCGCAAAGCCTACTACAAGGAGATGCGGAAGGCATACCGCGATTAGTATGACGATGATGATTGAATAAAGTAAAAATGCGTCCGGATTCAGAAATAGAATCCGGACGCATTTTTAAAGTTTTATTGGATGTAAGATACGGCTATTTTATCAGGATACAACCATCCGCGATAGTGCATTGACAATGCAACGGATCCTGTTGTACTTACAAAGAACGCTGCCGCAGGTGTCCGCGGCAGCGTTTTTCTATCGGGTCAGGCCGGAAAGGTCTGACTCTGAATTTTTTGAATGTGGTCTTATCCGAGGGGTTCGAGCTGTACGGTGAAGTGGCGCATCAGTTCGGCCTCCCAGGTGATCTTCACACCGCGGGTGATTTCGTTGCGGCGGTCATACACGTTCTTGAGAGCGGCCGCGATCACATCCATGTGGTTGTTGGTGTAGGTGCGGCGGCAGATGCAGAGACGCAGGAAGTCGTTACCAGTGAAGCGGTTCTCGCGGGTGACGGGATCACGGTCGGCGAGAAGGTAACCGATCTCGCAGCCACGTACGCCGGCTTCGAGATAGAGCTCCATGGTGAGACGCTGTGCGGGGAACTCCTCCTTGGGGATGCGGTCGAGCACCTTGTCGGCGTCGATGAAGAGGGCGTGACCGCCCACGGGACGCTGATAGGGGATGCCGTACTCGTCGAGCTTGGCTGCGAGGTATTCAACCTGCTTGATGCGGGTCTGGAGCATATCGAACTCGGTGTTCTCGTCAAGACCTACGGAGAGGGCGGCCATGTCGCGGCCGTTCATGCCGCCGTAGGTGAGGAAGCCTTCGAAAGGAATCACGAAGCGCTTCGCGCCCTCGTAGATGTCCTCCCAGCGGGTTGCGATGAATCCTCCCATGTTGACCAGACCGTCCTTCTTCGACGACATTGTCATGATGTCGGCCAGAGAGAACATCTCCTTGCAGATCTCCTTGATGGTGGCATCCTTGTACTGCGGGTCGCGCATCTTGATGAAGTATGCGTTCTCGGCGAAGCGGGCCGAGTCGAAAACGACGCGCTTGTTGTACTTGTCGGCGATCTTGCGCACGCCGCGGAGGTTGTCCATCGAAACGGGCTGTCCGCCGGCAGTGTTGTTTGTGATCGTCACGATGATGAAAGGTATCTTGTCGGCATTCTCGGCAAGGCATTTCTCAAGCTTGTCGAGATCCACGTTGCCCTTGAAGGGCACTTCGAGCTGGGTGTCCTTTGCCTCGTCGACGGTGCAGTCTACAGCGAAAGCCTTGCGGCTCTCGATGTGACCCTTGGTGGTGTCGAAGTGAGAGTTGCCCGGAACGATGTCGCCTTCCTTCACGAGGTGGGAGAAAAGCACGTTCTCGGCAGCGCGGCCCTGGTGGGTGGGGATCACATACTCGAAGCCTGTGATGCGGGTGATAGTATCCTTCAGCTCATAGAAAGAGCGTGCACCTGCGTAGCTCTCGTCTCCGGTCATCATCGCCGCCCACTGGCGGTCGCTCATCGCGCCTGTACCCGAGTCGGTGATACAGTCGATGTAAACCTGATCCGAACGGAGCATGAATACATTGTATTTGGCTTCTTTAAGCCACTGCTCGCGCTCTTCGCGGGTACTCTTCTTGATGGGTTCGACCATCTTGATTTTCCATGATTCTGCAAAAGGTAATTCCATGGTTGTTGTTTTTATGTTTTTTTGTTGAGGTTGTTGTTATATCCGTTGTTGTCTTTGGTGCCGTGACGGTGATGTCACGGTTTTGAAGTATGTCATCAATTTTGTGCAAAAATAACTCAAATTTTTCAATATGCAAAAAATAATCGCTTTTTTTACACGGGAAAATGTTAATTTTGCGGCATGAATCAGAAAGACATCATCAAGGGGGTCCTTGCCGGGATTTGTATCTCGTTCGGCGGGACGATATATCTCCGTGTCGGCGGTGTGGCCGGGGCGGTGTTGTTTGCGTTCGGTCTGATCGCCGTGATCACATCGGGGCTGAATCTCTTCACAGGCAAGTCGCAGTTTGTCTGGGGGCGTGAGGGGCGCTACGGATGGCTGCTCGCGATGTTGCTTTGGAACATTGTCGGGTGTCTTGCCCTTGCCCTGGCGATCAACACGCCTGCCACCTGCAGCGCGGCCGAGGGCATTCTCGACATGCGTTTCGCCTCCGGACCGCTCCGCTGCGGACTTCTTTCGGTGGGATGCGGATTCATCATGACTCTCGCGGTTCAGAACGCCGCCAAGGGACACTGGCTCCCGCTTCTGTTCGGAATCCCCGCCTTTATCCTCTGCGGATTGCCACACTGTGTGGCCGACGCCTTCTACATCTGTTGCCTTTCGCCAGATTATATATCCGGCCACTGGGCCGACCTGCTGGCGTTCTACCCCTCGATAGTGCTCGGCAACTATCTCGGCTGCAACGCCTACCGGCTCACTGCTTCGTCTTGATCAGTCCGTGGCGGTAAGCGTATAGCAGTTCGCGCAGTTCGTCGATCTGACGCTGCAGCTCGCGGCCCATGTCGGTGTCGCGGACGCGCATGTGGTTCTGGCTCAACTCCACCAGCTGGGTGGTCGACACGATGTCGGAACCCTCGCGGATGGCCTCCTCGGTGCTGCTGAACGGCTCGTGCTGTACAAGCACCAGTCCCTTCGAATGATACACAAGCGTGAAGCCTGCGATGCCCGTCGTGGTGTGGTATGCCTTCGAGAAGCCGCCGTCGATCACCATCAGTTTCCCGTTGGCCCTTACCGGTTTTTCTCCTTTGCCCACCTTCACCGGCACATGGCCGTTGATGATGTGGCGGTGTTCGCCCGTAACGCCGAACTCGTCGAGAATCATGTCGCACACATCCTCCCGGTCGCGGAGCTTGTAATAGTTGCCCTTGTGCTCGGTGTGGGTATCCTGGTCAGCTATGAAATAGCGCTCGAATGTGGTCATCGCCGACTTGTCGAACAGCGGCGAGTCCGGTCCGCACCAGAGGTACCATATATAGTCCGTGGCGTATTCCTTGGTGACGGGGTCGGTGTCCCTGTCGAATGCTGAACGGATCAGCATCCCGATGTTGTGCAGAAGCTCCTTCCCTTTGTAGCGGTGTCCCATCACGTCGATCTCCTTCAGGGTGCCGTCCTCGTTGAGGGGCACCGAGGCGTGGAACATCAGGTTGGAATTGCGCACGGTGTACATGCATCCGTGTGAGAAGAATATCTTGATGTGGCGGCGCAGCTTGTCGCTTATCGCGAAAGAGCGGTGCAGCTTCTCCACCAGAATCCTCTCTTCCTCGGTCAGCGCGTAGGGATCGGCCGGGTCGATGGTCGGGAAATTGGAGTCGAGCATCGGGTACGACGCTCCGCCGATGGTGACGTTGGCGAATCCCGCGTCCATCTTGTCGAGGAGTTTGCGGGCGAAAAGGTTCCATTCGGGATGCTTGTCGATAATGCCCCCTTCCAGTTTGAACTGGATCACGGCGATCGCCTTGTGCATCTTGGCGAGGATGGCGAGATTTTTCTCCTCGCCGGCCCAGCGTGCAGGGTCCACCTTGGGGTTGAACACCGTGCATGGGTCGTCGGCGTACTTGTCCATCGCGAAAGTGGCCAGAGGCATAAGGTTGATGCCGTAGCCCTCCTCGAGAGTGTCCATGTCGCCGTAGCGGAGGGCGTTGCGGAGCACGTTGGCTATGCAGCAGTCGTTGCCTGCGCAGGCTCCCATCCAGAGCGCGTCGTGATTGCCCCACTGGATGTCGTAGTTCTTGTATCCCTGGAGCGTGTCCATGATGATGTGGGCGCCCTGGCCGCGGTCGTAGATGTCGCCGAGGATGTGCAGCGAATCGATGCTCAGACGCTGGATCACGTTGCAGATGGCGATGATGAATTCATTGGCCTGTCCGCAGGAGATGATTGTCTCCACCACGCGCGCGTAGTACATCTGTTTGTTTTCCTCCGACGGAGCCTCGTGGAGCAGCTCCTCGATGATATAGGCGAATTCCGGCGGGAGCGCCTTGCGCACCTTGGAGCGGGTGTACTTCGATGACACTGTCTGAAGCACCTTTACCAGACGGTGGAGCGTGATGTTGTAGAAATTGTCAAGATCTTTCTCTTCCTGGGCGATCAGGTCGAGTTTCTGCTCAGGATAATAGATCAGCGAGCAGAGCTGCGACAGTTCCGAGTCGCGCATGGTGTTGCCGTAGATCTCATGGACCTTGCGCTTGATATTGCCCGACGCGTTCTTGAGGATATGGCGGAAAGCCTCGTCCTCGCCGTGGAGGTCGGCCACGAAATGCTCCGTCCCTTTGGGGAGGTTGAGAATTGCCTCGAGGTTGATGATTTCCGTCGAGGCCGCCTGGATGCTGCCGAAATTCTGCGACAGCAACTCGAGCACGCGCCGGTCGCGTTCTATCTGTTCCGGCGTGAAGCCCGTGGCTGCGTTAAGATCGTTTTCCATGTAGATTTTAGGTTGCGGTTGGTTGAGTTGGCGAGCGCGTCAACTGGCTCCATTTAATGGAATTGCGCTCTTATAGGCTGAATAATCCGGTCCGCGGACCGAAGCATGTTGCAAATATAGCGTAATTTCACAACCCCGCCAACTATTTCCCAAAAACTTTTCACGAACCCGATGACGATCGCATTTTTCTTTGCATAAGGTATGCTGAAAAATAAAAGACATAATAAAAATACTGAGTTTGCAGATGTGAAATAAATATATTACTTTTGTCGCATATTCATGCAGAGGACAAATCTGCAGACCATCTTATAGCAGAAATCAAAAAAACAACATATAACATGAGAAAAAAACTACTTGTATCGGCGCTGTGCATGACCGCGGCAATGGCGTCGGCCGCTCCACTCACTCCGGAGGCCGCCCTCGGCCGCCTCGCCGGCGAAAACGGACCGGCAAAAGTCCGTGCAATTCAGTCGGGAGCTCCCGTCCTTCGATTCACAAGAAGCGTCGGGAACGTCCCGATGGTCTATGTCTTCGCTTCGCGGCAGGGTGGATTCATGGTGCTCTCCGCCGATGACACCACAGTGCCTCTGCTTGGATTCTCCGACAGCGGAACCCTCCCCGTCAGCGAGGCTGACCTTCCCGACGGCATGCGCTACTGGCTCGGCTCGCTTGCCGAGCAGGTGGCCTTTAACGCCGCGAATGCTCCCGCTTCAGATGTGTCCGTTCCCGTGATGCGCGCCGACGGCGACCGGGTTGCCATCGGTCCGCTGGTAACCACAAAATGGAATCAGGACGCTCCATTCAACGACAAGTGCCCCATGGCCGGCGACACCCGCTGCGTCACCGGTTGCGTAGCCACCGCCATGGCGCAGGTGCTCAACTATTATAAATTCCCCGCAAATGTCCAGGACAATTACTCATATACATGGAGTAACGGAGGCTATTCCCAGAATTTAAGCATATCCCCCTCCATAAAGTTCGAGTGGGATAAGATGCTCGATGTTTACGACGACAGTTCCTCCGAAGACAGCCGGGAGGCTGTGGCCACTCTGATGAGCGTCTGCGGAATCAGTGTGAACATGAATTACAGTCCCATGGAATCCGGGGCGAAATCCATACCCGTGTGCCGCGCTTTAGTCGAGTCGTTCGGATATGATCCCGGGCTGGAATACATAGAGCGGGATTATTACAGCATCCCGGAATGGGAAGATATCGTCTATGAGAATCTTCGCCAATATGGCCCGATGTATTACGACGGCGCGAGCAACACCGGGGGCCACGCATTCGTATGCGACGGTTACTCCGAAGGTTATTTCCACTTCAACTGGGGATGGGGAGGAATGAGCGACGGATACTTCCTGCTTACAGCCCTCGACCCCCGCTCGCAGGGCATAGGCGGACATACCTCCGGATATAACTTCAGTCAGGGAATCGTGACAGGCGTGTCAAAAGAGCATGTAACCGCCGAAACCACTCCCGGAAACCTCCTCTGGAGAGGCGCTTTCGTAATCAATCAGGAGAGTTCCGGCCTCGGACTGGACATCAGTTTCACGGGTTCGTTCTACAACTATGACTACCGTACACTCTCCGCCGCAAGCATCGGTATAATTATCACGTCCGAAAACGGCGACTCCCAGTTCATGCCCTGTTGGGAACAGATCGGGAATCTGCAGCCATATTACGGATATACCGGAAAGACCTGGTCCGTGGTATTGCCTTCTGTACTTGCCGAAGGAGCGTACACCGTACAGCCGGCCTACAAGGTCGGAAACTCGGATCCGCGGCCGATTATGGTAGAGAATTCCGAGGTGGGGGCCTACATCATGACGGTCAGGGACAAGACAGCTTATTTCACCCCTGTTCAGCCTGCTGCGGCATGGGCTGAGAATCTGAGACTCATCGGAGAAATATATCAGGGCCAGAAGTTCAGATGCTCGGCGACAGTCACCAACACCGATGACTCCGAGGTTTTCTCCGGAGCAGTTGTCGCCGCAATCCTTTCCGGCAATTCTGTCAAGGCCGTCGGCGACAAGTCGTTCGTTGTCCTTAATCCGGGTGAAAGCATGGAATTGGATTATGTGACGGCTCTCAAGTATCCTACCGACAACAACGGCTCTCAGGTGATTCCAATGCCCGGAACCTACGATCTGGTGCTTCTGCAGTCACTCAACTCCGGTTACAAATTTCTCTCCGCCCCCATTAAGGTACGCCTCAATGGAAGAACATATCCCGTGCTCACGTTCTCAGATCTGCGCGTTCCCGACAACCAGAATCCGGAAAATGTGACGGCGACAGCCGAAGTAACATGCTCCTACGGGTATTTCGGAGGGTCGGCCAAACTGTATGTGTTCGAGCAACCCATGGATAATGGCCTGTTAGGATGTGATTCGGAGTTCATCGGCATCGGTGACCAGGAAACAGCTACGGCCAAGTGGACGTTCGCAATTCCAGGAGCTTCCCCCGAAATGACATATTATGCATCTGTATACGATTCCAAAACGCAGAGCTGGCTTACCGATCCCGTCTACTTCAAGGTGAGTGCTCCCACGGGTATAGATTCTGTCGAAGGAGAGTCTGCCGTAGTGGAACGCAGATACCTTTCGCTTTCAGGAATTGACCTCGGCACTGATAAGCCGGCGGCAGGTATTTACATTGTCCGCGAAATCCGAGCCGACGGCACAGTGGTCACATATAAGGAGGCGGTCACTGACAAGTAAATATTCCTGCCGTTGCGGGGTAAATCCATATCATGAAAGCGAAAATACATTATGCATTTGTCATCGCGGCCTGCTGCTGTCTGATGATGGGAGTCAATGTCGGCCTCACGTTCAGTTGTGCCGGGATATTCTACAAGCCTGTAACCGCCGATCTGGGAATCTCTGTCGGCTCGTTCGGACTCTACATGACGTTCATGTACGTGGCTTCGTCGCTAATGCTGCCCGTTGCGGGCCGTATGCTCGAGCGATACAGTGCCCGGTGGCTATTCACCGGAGCATCTGTCCTGAACGGCGTGGCTCTCTGTCTGATGGGGATGATGTCGACGCTGTGGGGATTCTATGCCGTAGGCGCGCTCCTTGGAGTATCGATAGCATTCCTGCTCTACATGAGTTATCCGACGCTGATAAACCGCTGGTTTCATACCGGCATGGGACTGATGATCGGAATATGCGTTGCCGCTTCCGGTCTCGGAGGAATGATATTCAATCCCATAGGAGGATGGATCATCGGAGAATGGGGATGGCGGATGGCATATTATGTATTCGGGGGCATAGTCCTTTTAGGAGTGTCGCCGTTGTTGGCGCTCCTGCTCAGAGACCGGCCGGAGGATGTCGGTCTCATGAAATTCGGCATGGATAAGGTTGCCGTCGATGCTGCCGGAGGTAAGCCGGCGGAAGAAGGGATAACCTACGCGGAGGCCGTCAGGATGCCGGTGTTCTATGCTCTCATAGTGTTCGCGTTCATCATGATGGGATGCTCCACGTTGAATCTCTTCATCCCGGGATTTGCCGAAAATTCCGGATTCTCGCTCGAGCAGGCCTCTCTTGCGGCTGCCGCATCGATGGCCGGCGTCACGCTCGGCAAACTTATGCTCGGCTGGATAAATGACCGCAACTGCACCGCAGGACTTCTTATCAGCACTATAGGAGGCGCGGTAGGCCTCGCGGCTATTGTGTCAGCCCCTTCCGTGCTATGGGTGGTCCTGACGGGTAGTTTCTTCTTCGGATGGTGCTACGCCGGAGTCACGGTGCAGACCGCCATGCTCACGCGCACCGTGGTGGGTTCCAGGGACTACTCCCGCATATTTGCCACGGTATCTGTCGCCCTGAGTGCCGGCGGAGCCGTAGCTTCCGGAGGCTGGGGCCTTCTTGCGGACGCCACCTCCTATTCGGTAATCTTCATCACCGGCGCCATTCTCCTCCTGATAGCCACCCTCCTCGGCCTTTATGCACTCCGTCCCCGCCCGAAACATTGATCTGTTCCGGTTTTTTAGGAAAGACAGATAGACCCTTGACAATAAAAAGCAGTTCCGCGGAAACTCTTGCGTTTTCCGCGGAACTGCTTTTTATTGATAATGCTGGATTTATTTGTTCCGTAGGAATTTCGTCAACCTTGTGTCTTACTCCCACTCGATAGTTGCCGGCGGCTTGGAGGAGATGTCGTAGACTACGCGGTTTACGCCGCGGACGTGGTTGATGATGTCGTTGCTTACCTGCGCGAGGAATTCGTAGGGGAGGTGTACCCAGTCGGCTGTCATGCCGTCAGTCGAGATCACGGCGCGGAGCGCGACTGTATTCTCGTAAGTGCGCGCATCGCCCATCACGCCCACCGACCGCACCGGCAGCAGGATGGTGCCTGCCTGCCATACTTTGTCGTAGAGGCCTTCCCGACGCAGCCCGTCGATGAATATCTTGTCGGCCTGCTGCAGGATGTCGACTTTCTCTGGAGTGACTTCTCCGAGCACGCGGATTCCGAGTCCCGGCCCGGGGAAGGGGTGGCGTCCCAGCAGATGCTGAGGCATCTGCATCTCGCGGCCCACACGGCGCACCTCATCCTTGAAAAGCAGTCGCAGCGGCTCCACTATCTTGAGGTTCATCTCTTTGGGAAGTCCTCCTACATTGTGGTGCGACTTGATGGTGGCCGACGGTCCTTTCACCGAGCAGCTTTCGATCACGTCGGGATAGATGGTGCCTTGAGCCAGCCACTTGGCGCCTCCGATCTTCTTGGCCTCCGCATTGAATACCTCCACGAAGTCGCGGCCGATTATCTTGCGCTTCTGCTCCGGGTCGGTCACTCCCTTGAGGTCCGTGAAGAACCGTTCTGCGGCATTCACACCCCGCACGTTGAGTCCCATGTCCTTGTAAGACTCCATTACTTCCGCGAACTCGTCCTTGCGGAGAAGTCCCGAGTCGACGAAGATGCAATGGAGGTTGCTGCCGATGGCCTTGTGGAGGAGCATGGCCGCAACGGATGAGTCCACACCTCCGGAGAGACCGAGGATGACGGTGTCGTCGCCAAGCTTCTCGCGCAGCCCGGCCACGGTCTCCGCGATGAATGAAGCCGGACTCCATTCTCCGCTGCATCCGCAGATATCCATCACGAAATTGCGCAGCAGTGTCATGCCGTGCGTCGAGTGGTACACCTCCGGATGGAACTGTATTCCCCATGTGCGCTCGCCCTTCACGCGGAAAGCCGCGCAACGCACGTGTTCCGTGCTGCCGATGATGCTGAACGATTCAGGCGCGTCGGTGATTGTGTCGCCGTGCGACATCCATACCTGCGAGGGGGAGGGGAGGGCGCGCATAAGAGGGTCCTCGGCGTCGGCCACCTCAAGCATGGCGCGGCCATATTCGCGTGCCGGAGCCGACTGCACCGTCCCTCCGGCGAGCCGGGCGAGGTACTGGGCGCCGTAGCAGACTCCCAGCAGCGGCAATTTTCCGCGGAACGCATCGAGCGGGGGGCATGGCGCGTCCGGGTCCGTTACGGAGTACGGACTTCCCGAGAGAATCACGCCGAGCGTGTCGGCGTCGATCTCCGGGATGTGGTTGAATGGATGGATCTCGCAATACACATTGAGCTCACGTACGCGGCGCGCGATCAGCTGGGTGTACTGCGATCCGAAATCGATTATCAGAATTTTTTGCATGGCCTGTCAGTTTCCGGGTGAATAGTTGGGTGCCTCTTTGGTGATGGTCACGTCGTGCGGATGGTTCTCTATGACCGCCGCCGAGGTGATTCGCACGAACTTGGCGTCGTGCAGCGTCTCGATGTCCTTGGCGCCGCAATACCCCATGCCGGAACGGAGACCTCCGATAAGTTGATAGACAGTCTCGCCGAGCACACCTTTGTAGGGCACGCGGGCCACGATTCCCTCGGGCACGAACTTAGATGAATCCGTCTGGTCGTTCTGGAAATAGCGGTCCTTGGATCCGGCCTGCATGGCCTCGACTGACCCCATGCCACGGTAGGACTTGAACTTGCGGCCGTTGTATATGATGGTCTCGCCCGGCGATTCCTCCACGCCTGCGAACATCGAACCCATCATCACCGAGTCGCCCCCGGCGGCAAGAGCCTTGACGATGTCGCCCGAATAGCGGAGACCTCCGTCGGCGATCACGGGAACTCCGTGACGGTGCGCGGCCTTGGCGGCGTCGTAAATCGCGGTAAGCTGCGGAACTCCCACGCCGGCCACGATACGGGTTGTGCATATCGATCCCGGACCTATGCCTACCTTGATGCCGTCGGCACCCGCCTCGATGAGGAACTCTGCGGCCTCGGCTGTGGCGATGTTGCCCACTACCACATCAATCTGCGGGAAATTCTCTTTGACGGTCTTGAGTGTGCGTACCACATTGGCCGAATGACCGTGCGCGGTGTCGATCACAACCGCGTCTACGCCATTCTCCACCAGTGCCGCCACCCTCTCGAGGGTGTCGCCGGTCACGCCCACGCCCGCCGCCACGCGCAGTCTTCCTTTCGAGTCCTTGCAGGCGTTGGGAAACTCGCTGATCTTGGTGATGTCGCGGTATGTGATGAGCCCTACCAGACGGTTGTCATCATCCACCACGGGGAGTTTCTCGATCTTGTTTTCAAGCAATATCTGCGAAGCCTCGGCCAGGTTCTGCTTCTTGGTGGTGACCAGATTTTCAGAAGTCATGACATCGCCCACCGGCAGACTCATGTCCGTCTGGAAACGGAGGTCGCGGTTGGTGAGGATACCTATCAGATGGCGGTCGGCGTCCACCACCGGTATTCCTCCGATGCGGTTCTCGCGCATAAGCCGCAGGGCGTCGGCCACGGTTTCCTCCCGGGTGATGGTGACGGGATCGTAGATCATTCCCGAGTCGGCGCGTTTCACCTTGCGTACCTGCGCAGCCTGGCTCGCTATCGACATGTTCTTGTGGATCACGCCGATACCTCCCTCGCGGGCAATCGCTATCGCCATCTGGGCCTCGGTCACAGTGTCCATCGCCGCCGACACCAGCGGGATGTTCAGCGTGATGTTGCGCGAGAAGCGGGTCTTGAGGCTCACCATATTCGGTGTCACGTCTGAAAATGCCGGGATGAGAAGCACGTCGTCGAACGTGAACCCTTCCTGTCTGATTTTTTCTTCTATAAATGACATAAATTGTACTGTTAAAATTTTTCGAGTTCTTTATCGACGATAATTGTCTGCCTGCGGTCTGGACCGACGGAAATCATTCCGATCTGCACTCCGGTGAGTTCGGCGAGTTTTTCCACGTATTTCCGGGCGTTCTCCGGAAGTTCCGCGTATGTACGGCATCCGGTGATGTCTTCCTGCCATCCGGGCATTTCGATATACACAGGCTTGCAGCGTTCGAGCGCCGCGATGGTCGGGGGGGGATTCTTGATCCGGCGGCCGTCGAGTTCGTAGTCGGTGCATATCCGGATTGTATCCACGCCTGTGAGCACGTCGAGGAGCATGATTGCCCAGTCGGTGATCCCGCCGAGTTGCGCTGTGTAGCGGCCGACAACGGCGTCGAACCATCCTATGCGCCGCGGGCGTCCGGTGACGGTGCCGTATTCGTGACCGCGCTCGCGAATGCCGTCGCCTGTGGCATCATGCAGTTCCGTGGGGAAAGGTCCTGAACCTACGCGGGTGCAATAGGCTTTGGCCACGCCCACAACTTTGCGGATCCACTGCGGCGCTATGCCGGCGCCGACGGGTACCGAGGCCGCCGACGGGCTCGAGGATGTTACATACGGATAAGTGCCGTGGTCGATGCAGAGCATCATTCCCTGCGCGCCTTCGAAGAGCACGCGTTCCCCGTCGGTGCGAAGCGCTCCGTTGACAAGTTCCGACGTGTCGCAGATCATCGGTGCGAGTCTTTCGGCCAGCTTCATGTACTGTTCGAATACTTCGTCGGCGTCGAAAGTACGTAACCCGAGCATCTCCAGCTCTCGGTTCTTGATGTCGAGCGCGGCACCGAGGCGTTCACGGAAATACTCCGGGTCGAGCAGGTCGCCCATCCGGAGCCCCGTGCGGCTGTACTTGTCGCAGTAGGCGGGGCCTATGCCCTTCTTGGTGGTGCCGATGAGCGCTTCCCCCTTGCTCTCCTCGTAAGCGCCGTCGAGAAGCGGATGCCAGGGCATTACCATCGCCGCGCGCGAGGAGATGCGCAGCTTATAGTCGGTGATGTCGCGCTCGTGAAGCTTGTCAAGCTCGGCGCACAACGACACGGGATTGATTACCATGCCGTTGCCCATCACGTTGACCGTCGCGGGGTTGAAAATGCCCGAGGGGATGCTTTGCAGCGAATATTTGTTGCCGTCGAACATCACGGTGTGTCCGGCGTTGTTGCCGCCCTGGTAGCGCACCACCATGTCGGCGCGCGTGGCGAAATAGTCCGTGATTTTCCCTTTTCCTTCGTCGCCCCACTGGGAGCCGACCACTACAAGAGTTTCTGACATGATTGATTAGTCTATGTTGTTGCGTTTGAAGATATAGTCCACGTTTTTCAGGTAGTAGTCGAGCGTGAAGCATCCTTCGAGTTCTTCGGGGGTAAGGTTTGCCGTCACTGTCGGGTCTTCGCGGAGAAGGTCGAGATACGGCACTCCCGCCGCCATGGCGCGCATGGCCACCGGCTGCACCGTGTCGTATGCCTTTTCGCGGGCGAAACCCTTCCCGATCAGTGCGTTCATCACGCGCTGGGCGAAGATCACCCCGTTGGTGATGTAGATATTGCTCTTCATCTTGTCCTCGAACACCGTGAGGTTTCCGAGGATGCGCATCATGCGGTTGAGCATGTAGTCGAGGAGCATGGTGGCGTCCGGGAGGATGATGCGCTCGGTGGCCGAGTGCGATATGTCGCGTTCGTGCCAGAGCGCCACGTTCTCGTAGGCCGTCGCCATGTATCCGCGGAGCACCCGGGCGCAGCCGCACATGTTTTCCGATCCGATCGGGTTGCGTTTGTGGGGCATTGCGCTCGATCCTTTCTGTCCTTTGCCGAAGGACTCCTCCAGTTCATGCACTTCCGTGCGCTGAAGGCCGCGCACCTCCATGGCCATCTGCTCGATCGAGGCTCCGATCAGAGCGATTGTGGCCAGATAACATGCGTGGCGGTCGCGCTGGATCACCTGGGTTGAGATGTCGGCACTCTCTATGCCGAGTTTCTCACATACATAGTCCTGCACAAACGGGGGGATGTTGGCGAAATTGCCGACGGCGCCGCTGATCTTGCCGACCTCCACGCCGCGCGCGGCCTCGCGGAAGCGCTTGATGTTGCGCTGCATCTCCGCGTGCCAGAGCACCCACTTGAGGCCGAACGAGGTAATGTCTGCATGGATTCCGTGTGTGCGTCCGATACAGGGGGTGTACTTGTACTTTCTTGCCTGCTCGCGGAGCATCGCGGCGAAGCGGTCCAGATCGTCGCGGAGAATGTCGTTGGCCTGGCGGAGAAGGTATCCGTTGGCTGTGTCAACCACGTCGGTAGATGTCAGACCGTAATGGATCCACTTGCGCTCCTCGCCGAGGCTTTCGCTTACGGCGCGGGTGAAGGCCACGATGTCGTGGCGGGTCTGCTCCTCGATCTCCTTGATGCGGGGGATGCTGAAAGTGGCTTTTTCGCGTAGTTTCACTATATCCTCCGCGGGAACCACGCCGAGTTCGCGCCATGCGTCGGCGGCTAGAATCTCCACTTCGAGGTAAGCGTCGAATTTATTCTGTTCGGTCCAGATTGCCCTCATTTCGGGGCGTGAATATCTTTCAATCATGATTTATTCGGTTAGGGGAATGAAACTTAACGTCGGTTCATTTTCGACAGGAAGCATTCAAGAGTGTTCTCCATCAGGCAGGCGCGGGTCATCGGTCCGACTCCGCCGGGAACCGGTGTGATGACCGAAGCTTTCGGCGCCACATGCTCGTAGTCGACGTCGCCGGCGAGTTTGCCTGTCTCCGGGTCGCGGTTCACACCCACGTCGATGACCACCGCGCCGGGAGCCACCATCTCCTCGGTGATGAAACGGAGCCGTCCTACGGCGGCCACCAGGATGTCGGCCTGACGGCAGATTTCGGGCAGATCGCGCGTACGGCTGTGGGCCACCGTCACCGTGGCATTACGGTCAAGAAGCATTTTGGCCATGGGAAGACCCACGATGTTGCTGCGGCCGATCACCACGGCGCGTTTTCCCTCGATCTCAACCCCCGCTTCCTCAAGCATCTTTATCACTCCCTTCGGTGTGCAGGGGTTCACGCAGGGATTCTTCTGCCACAGGGCGGCCACATTGAGAGGGTGGAATCCGTCCACATCTTTCTCATGACTGATGGCGGCAATCACTTTGGACTCGTCGATATGTTCCGGCACCGGGAGCTGGACCAGTATGCCGTCCACTCCCCCGTCGGCGTTAAGGCTGGCGATGAGGTCGAGCAGTTCCTGCTCGGAAGTAGACTCAGGCAGCCGGATGGTGGTACCCTTGAAGCCCACCTGTTCGGCATCCTTCCCTTTCGATTTGACGTATGACATGCTTGCCGGGTCCTCGCCTACGAGGATCACCACCTGGTGAGGCACACGGCCATATTTTTTCTCACACTCCTTCACTTTCTCCGCGATATCATGCTTGATGCGGAGCGCGAGGTCTTTTCCACTGATAATCATTTGTCAGTTATAAGTGTCTTTTAAAAATTAGTTATACCTAACTGTATTTACCTGGCCTCTCTGGCTCCGATGTCGCTGCGGAAGAAGAGGGCGCCGCAGTCAATGGCCTTTACGGCCTTCATGGCTTCCGAGCGGGCTTCGGCAAGTGTCGGGGCAGTGGCCACGGGCATGAGCACACGGCCTCCCGAAGACAGTATCTTCCCCTCTCTGTCGACAGTGCCCATGTGATACACCTTCCCTGCGTTCTCAAGTCCGCGCACCACATATCCTTTCTCATAACTGCCGGGATATCCTTTGGCGGCCATGACTATGCCGAGAGTAGTGTCAGCTGACCATTCCGTCTCGAAATCCCGGCCATCGACAGCCGCGTCGAGAAGAGCGTAGAAATCGCTTTTGAGCCGGGGAAGCACCACCTCTGTCTCCGGGTCGCCGAAACGGGCGTTGAATTCAATCACCTTGGGAGTCCCCTTGTGGAGGATGAGTCCGCCGTAGAGCACGCCGGTGAACGGTACTCCCTCGTCGGCCATCGCGTCGGCCACAGGCTGCAGGATGGTGCGGAGGGCGGTCTCCCGGATTTCTTCGGTGACAAACGGAACCGGGGAGTAGGCTCCCATGCCGCCGGTGTTGGGCCCCCGGTCGTTGTCGAACGCACGTTTATGGTCTCGTGCGATCGCCAGCGGATACAGCTTGCGGCCGTTCACCAGACACATGAATGAGAATTCCGGTCCGTCAAGGAACTCCTCGATCACCACGCGTCCCTGTCCGAAACATTCGTCAAGGAGCATGTCGCGAAGGGCATCCTCCGCCTCGCTGTAGGTGAGGGCTACAACCACTCCCTTTCCTGCTGCGAGTCCGTCGTATTTGATCACAACCGGCACCGGACCTGCCTTGATGTATGCAAGAGCTTCGTCAAAGTCGGAGAAGGTGCGGTAAGAAGCGGTCGGTATGCCGTGGCGGCTCATCAGGTCTTTGGCGAATTCCTTGCTGCTCTCGATGCGCGACGCGCTTTTGGTGGGACCGAATATCCGCAATCCCTCCTCGCGGAACCGGTCCACGATTCCGGCGGCAAGGGGACCCTCCGGACCCACTACTGTCAGGTCTATTTCCTTCTCCCTGGCGAATGCGAGAAGAGAGCCGATGTCCGATACGGCTATCGGCACGCATTCCGCCTGTCGCGCGATTCCCGCGTTGCCGGGAGCCGAGTAGATTTTCTCCACCTGGGGCGAGCGCGAGAGGGCGTCCACGATGGCGTGGCATCTTCCTCCCCCTCCTGTCACAAGAACTTTCTTTCCCATCGGATCAGTGTTTAAAGTGGCGCATGCCGGTGAAGAGCATCACGATACCTTTCTCGTCGGCTTTCTTGATAGAGTCCTCGTCGCGGATCGAGCCCCCAGGCTGCACGATGGCGGCCACGCCGTAGCGCGAGGCCTGTTCCACGGTGTCATCAAACGGCAGGAATCCGTCGGAGGCGAGTACCAGACCTTCGGTGGCACCGGCGGCCTTGGCCTCCTCGAGGGCGATTCCGGCCGAGCCGACGCGGTTCATCTGCCCGGCGCCAACGCCCACTGTCGCGCCATCCTTGACCACGACTATAGCGTTGCTTTTCACATGTTTCACTATTCTCCATCCGAAATCCATGTCGGCGAGAAGCCGTGCGTCGGGATGTCGCTTGGTGACAGTCATCGCGTCGGTGATGTCGAGGCATTTGGTGTCGGCGTCCTGCACGAGCAGACCGCCTGTGACTCCCACATACTGGCGGCGGCTTTCACCGCGCTGTTCCATCTTCACCTCGAGCAGACGGAGGTTCTTCTTCTTGGAGAGAATCTCCAGTGCTTCCGGTTCGAAAGCCGGAGCCATCACTATTTCAAGGAATATCGGTTTGAGCGCGAGCGCGGTCTCTCCGGTGACGGGGCGGTTGAAAGCCACGATCCCGCCGTAGATGCTGACCTTGTCGGCTTCGTAAGCTCGTGTCCACGCATCGAGCACATCCGCTCCCACGGCAGCTCCGCAGGGATTCATGTGCTTGAGGCCCACGCAGAAAGGCTTGTCAAATTCGCTGACAATCTCGAGAGCCGCGTTGGCATCCTGAATATTGTTGTACGACAGTTCCTTGCCCTGGATCTGACGCGCAGTAGCCACGGAGTAGGAATACTCTTTGCCGGTGCGGTAGAACTTTGCGGTCTGGTGGGGATTCTCTCCGTAGCGGAGTCCCTGCACCTCGTCGAAGTCAAGGAAGAGTTTTTCAGGAAGACCGGCCTGACGGCGCATGTATTCCGCAATGTGGCTGTCGTAAAGTGCGGTATGGGTATAAGCCTTTGCCGAGAGGCGGAGACGTGTTTCGGCGAGAGTGTTGCCGTTGGACGCGATTTCCTCAATCACGGAGTCGTAGTCATCAGGGTCGCATACCACGGTGACGCTCTTGCAGTTCTTAGCCGCGGAGCGGAGCATCGAGGGGCCGCCTATGTCGATGTTCTCGATGGCGTCGGCGAGAGTCACTCCCTCTTTGGCCACCGTCGCCTCGAACGGATAGAGGTTGACGACCACCATGTCGATCAGACCTATGCCGTTCTCTGCAAGCTGTTTCATGTCATCCTCATTGTCGCGGCGTCCGAGCAGCGCGCCGTGCACCTTGGGGTGAAGCGTCTTGACGCGTCCTCCGCATATTTCCGGAAACCCCGTCACCTCGCTGATGCCTGTCACCGCGAGTCCGCTATCCAGCAGCATCTTCATCGTGCCGCCGGTGGCGATGATCTCCCATCCCATGTTATTCAGGGCTGTGGCGAATTCAACCACCCCTCTTTTATCGCTTACGCTTATTAATGCCTTCATTATTTCTTGATTGAAATTATTTGATTGTTACTCCGTTCCCTTTCACGACCTTCCCTATCACGGAGGGCTTGAGTCCGGAAGCCTGCAGACTTTCCAGAGCTTTGGGAACATCGGTTTCCGACATGGCCACCACCATGCCGATACCCATGTTGAAGATATTGAACATTTCACGGTGAGGTATGCCGCCGCATCTTTCGAGCAGACGGAACACCGGAAGAATCTCCCAGCTTCCCTCCTCGATTTCTGCTCCGAGACCCTCCCCGAGAATGCGGGGAATGTTCTCGTCGAAGCCGCCGCCTGTGATGTGGGCCACGCCGTGCACGTCGGCTGCCTTCATCATGGCGAGCACCGGGCGCACGTAGATGGCTGTCGGAGTGAGGAGCGTCTCTCCCAGGGTCTTGTCGCCGGTCTCCGGATAGCGCGCCGCGAGGTCGAGGTCTGCGTCGGCCACTATCTTGCGCACCAGTGAGAAGCCGTTGGAATGCACGCCGGTCGAGGGAATCCCGACAAGCACGTCTCCTTCGGCGACTTTCGAACCGTCGATGAGCTCATCCTTCTCCACGGCGCCGACAGTGAATCCCGCTATGTCATAGTCTTCGGGGGCATACATGCCGGGCATCTCGGCGGTTTCGCCGCCCACGAGGGCGCAGCCCGCCTGACGGCAGCCTTCGGCCACGCCCGCCACTATCGACTCCACCACTTCCGGACGGTTCTTGCCGACCGCCACATAATCAAGGAAGAGAAGCGGCTCGGCGCCCTGGGCAAGGACATCGTTGACGCACATGGCCACCGCGTCTATGCCTATCGTGTCGTGCTTGTCGAGAAGAAAGGCGATTTTAAGCTTTGTGCCCACACCGTCCGTGCCGCTCACCAGTACCGGATGACGGTAGCCGAGGCTCCCGAGATCGAACATTCCTCCGAATGCGCCGATTCCTCCCATGCAGCCGGGTCGCGTGGTGGAGGCCACATGCTTCTTGATGCGGCTCACTACTTCATATCCTGCCTCCAGATTCACGCCGGAGGCTTCATAACTCTTTGCCATTGTTTATGTAGCTTATTTTGTTTTTTCAGTTTTTCGGAAATAATTCACTGCATTTGCGAATATGCCCTGGTTCTTGTCGCCGGGCACATTCTTCATCAGACCCTCGCGGTAGCGTTCGGAATGTCCCATCTTCCCGAGAATGCGTCCGTCGGGGCTGACTATGCCCTCGATGGCCCATGAACTGCCGTTGGGGTTCCATGGCGACTCCATGGTGGCGTGTCCGTCGGGACCGGCGTACTGGAAGGCTATCTGTCCGTTGCGGAGCAGCGTCTCGAGTAGCTCGGGACCGGCGGTGAACTTCCCTTCGCCGTGGCTCATGGGGATGGCATGGAGCTGTCCCGGCGAGAAACTTCTGAGCCACGGAGAGCGCACGGTTCCCACTCTGGTGTTGGCAATAAGTGATATATGTCTGTTGATGTTGTTGCGGAATAGGGTGGGGGAGTCCGGAGTGAGTTCGCCGATTCTGCCGAACGGCAGCAGTCCGCTTTTCACCAGAGCCTGGAATCCGTTGCAGATTCCTATTATGAGTCCCCCGCGCGCAAGAAGGCGTTCCACCGCTGCGCGGACCTCGGCGTTTAGCAGTACGTTGGCGATGAATTTGCCGCTGCCGTCAGGTTCGTCGGCGGCCGAGAAGCCTCCGCTTATGGCCAGGATGTGGCAGTCGTCGATGTCGGCGGCCATCTCGCGGCACGACGCGGAGATATCCTCCGCAGTGAGGTTCCGGAACACTCCGGTACGAGTCCGTGCGCCGGCGGCCTCGAAAGCCCCTGCCATGTCGTAGTCGCAGTTGGTGCCCGGGAATACCGGGAGGTACACGAGCGGATGCTCCACCGGTTCGCCGGGATAATCCGGTCCCGGTTCGCAGCATGCCGCGTCGGGAGCCTCTCCTTCGGCCCGGGCGCGGTCAGGGAACACTGTCGCGTAGCCGGAGGCAAGCTCTTCGTTGAGCCTCTCGAGGCTTACACTCTCGCCATTAACCGTTATCGCTTTCTTATCTATTGTCTTTCCAATCTCGACGGCTCCCGGAATGTCGATGTCGGCCGCCGCCTCGATCAGGAAGCCTCCGTATTCTTTGTCCCAGGCGGTGCCTGCCGGCACTGTCACTTCGGCACCTGTCTCATTGCCTATGGCCATCTTGACCAAAGCCTCGTTCACTCCTCCCATTCCCAGGGCGAAAGCCGCCACTACCCGGCCGGCCGCTATCTCGCGGTGCAGGGCGTCGAAGATGGCTGTCAGCGCCTCAGTGTCCGGCATCAGGTTGGCTCGTCGCGCCGCCGGAACCATGTAGAGTCGGTGTCCCGCTTTCTTGAACTCAGGCGAGATCACCTCCCTGGCGTCCACAGGCGCCATGCCGAAGGCTATCAGTGTCGGCGGCACACTGATTTTACCGAATGTGCCGCTCATGGAGTCCTTGCCTCCGATGGAGGCGAGGCCCAGCTCCTTCTGCATCCTCAGGGTGCCGAGAAGCGCCGACAGAGGTTTTCCCCAGGATTCTGGAGAATGCATCCGCTCGAAGTATTCCTGATAGGAGAAGCGCATGCGGCGGAAATCTGCTCCCGCCGCCACAGCTTTCGCGACGGCGTCGACCACGGCGTATGCGGCACCGTGATAGGGACTCCACTCTGTCAGGAAGGGGTCGAATCCCCACGACATCATCGAGGCGAAGTTGGTGAAGTGATTTCCCACGGGTATTTTCTGCACGCTGACCTGTGTCTTGGTCCGGGCTGTCTTTCCTCCGAAGGGCATGAGCACCGTGGTGGCGCCGATCGAGGAGTCGAACATCTCGGCGAGTCCCTGCTGGTTGCATATATTGAAGTCGCGGAGACGTCCCGAGAGCAGAGAGTCGCTCTCTTCGCTGTGGAACGGATTGACACCGGCGGGCGATTCTGCGGCGGTGATTCGAGCGGTGGCGAAGTGGGGTGCGCCGGCCGAGTCGATGAATTCGCGGCTGAGGTCGGCCACGATCTTGCCGTCGCGGAACATGCGCATGCGTCCCGAGTCGGTTACGTCCGCCACGTGGCGCACCTCGATGTTTTCCTGATGGCAATAGTCCATGAATTCCTCCATGTCCTTGGCCTCCACTACCACCGACATGCGCTCCTGGCTCTCTGAAATGGCGAGTTCGGTTGCGTTGAGTCCCTCGTATTTGGTCGTGACGCGGTCCAGATATATGTCGAGGCCGTCGGTGAGCTCGCCTATGGCCACGCTCACTCCTCCGGCTCCGAAATCGTTCGATTTCTTTATGAGACGTGTCACCTCGGGGCGCCGGAACAGGCGGGAAAGCTTGCGTTCCTCGGGGGCGTTG
>DERZ01000002.1:26698-27166 GCA_002361155.1 Porphyromonadaceae bacterium UBA3327
GCGTTGCCCTTCTGCACCTCGCTGCCGCACATCTCGAGGCTCTCCTCCGAATGCTCCTTGGAGGAGCCGGTGGCTCCTCCTATGCCGTCGCGGCCGGTGCGTCCTCCGAACATTAGCACCACGTCGCCCGGTACGGGGCGTTCGCGTCTCACGTCGGCGGCGCGCACCGCCCCGGCCACAGCGCCGACTTCAAGACGCTTGGCCACATATCCGGGATGGTATATCTCATGTACATGGGTTGTGGCCAGGCCTATCTGGTTTCCGTAGGATGAATATCCGTGGGCGGCTCCGCGCGAGATCACACGCTGCGGAAGCTTGCCGGGCAGCGTGTCTTTCACGCTCTGTGTGATGTCGGCCGCTCCGGTCACGCGCATCGCCTGGTAAACGTAGCTGCGGCCGCTCAGCGGGTCGCGGATGGCTCCGCCGAGACAGGTGGACGCTCCGCCGAACGGCTCGATCTCCGTGGGG
>DERZ01000002.1:27462-30212 GCA_002361155.1 Porphyromonadaceae bacterium UBA3327
GGGTGGTTGTGGGTCTCGTTCTTGAACTGCAGCAGCCATTTCTCGGGCTTGCCGTCCACGTCCACATCCACGTAGATGGAGCAGGCATTGTTTTCCTCGCTCTCCTCCAGGTCGTCGAGTTTGCCGTTGGCACGGAGCCAGCGCGCTCCGATGGTGGCGAGGTCCATCAGGCAGAGGGGCTTCTTTTCACGTCCAAGCTCGCGGCGCATCTCTTTCCACATCGACAGAGTCTCCTTCAGCTCGTCGCTGACAAACGAGTCCTCCACGGCGATGTCGGTAAGCAGCGTGGTAAAGGTGGTGTGACGGCAGTGGTCGCTCCAGTATGTGTCGAGGATACGGAGTTCCGTTTCGTTGGGGTCGCGGCCTTCGGCCTTGAAATAGGCCACCACCTCCATGAGGTCGTCGCCGTTCATGGCCAGACCCATGGTGCGGCAGTATTCCGGTGCCGTCGCGGGAGTGATTTCCCGCAACCCTTCAAGCACCTTCACCGGGTTGGCATGCGCGCGTTCCGGAAGATGCAGGACCTCGAGGTTCTTGCGTCGCGACTCGACGGTGTTGATGCAATATTTCGCCACACGCTCGATGTCGGCCGGGGTGACGGAGGGGTCGAAAGTCATCAGCCGTGCCGCCGTTATCTCCACCTCGGCATCCGGTTGCAGAAGCCGCACGCATTCGCGCGCCGAAGCCGCACGCTGGTCGAACTGTCCCGGAAGGGCCTCGTAGGCAAGGTGCGGTGTCCCCGAAAGATCCACCGTATCGCAGATCTCGTCGGTGGCTATCTCCCCGAACACGCTCCGGCGTGTCTTTTCGAGAAGTTCCGGCGTGAAGCCGAACAGGTCATAGACGGCAAACAGTCTCAGTTCCTTTATGTCAAGGCCGAGATTTGAGTTTAGCTCATTGCGCAGACTCTCGGCTTCCACGCGGAATTCCGGCCGCTTTTCAACAAAAATTCTGTAATCCATATAGGCTTGGTCAGTGAAAGGAAGGATATTCTGTCAGATTTCGGTCTCGAGAATCTTTCGGGCCTGTTCCTCACGGAACTCGCGGAGTTTCCGATGCATGTTCTCGTCGGTGACTCCCATTATCTCGATTGCGAGGAGAGCGGCGTTTTTCGCTCCGTCGATCGCAACGGTGGCCACAGGTATTCCGGAAGGCATCTGTGCCGTGGACAGGATTGAATCAAGACCGCGCAGAGCCTTCGACATGATAGGCACTCCGATCACGGGCAGTGTCGTGTGGGAGGCCACCACCCCCGCAAGATGCGCGGCGCCTCCAGCTCCGGCAATGAACGCCATGATTCCGCGCGAACGCGAGCCTTTTATCCATTCCTCAAGCGCCACCGGCGTGCGATGCGCGCTGAATACTTTCTTTTCATACTCTACTCCGAAAGAATCAAGAATCTCGAACGCACCCTTCATCACTTCCAGGTCGCTTGTGGATCCCATCACTATTCCTACTTTCATCTCGTTTATAATGATATGTTTGGTTGTTCAAAAAAACATGAGCGCCCGGTCTCTCCGGGCGCTCGCGCACACTGCTGTTATCTCTTTATTTTTACGTTTCCGCGCACGGCGGCCGCGGCCTTCCCGCAGGCACACTCCGTCAGCCCGGACGTCTCAAATCGGACGCGGCCACTGCGGAATCTGAAAAAAACCGGTATGTGAGGTACAAGCCTGTTAATTTCCATGCACAAAATTACAAAATTATTTCCATCCTGCCAAAATCGGAGCCGCTTTTATCTCTTAATTGCCTACTGACCCGCTTCAACTGACCCGCTTCCGACCCGAAGCAATGTCTGTGTTGTGAAGGTGTCTCTATGGTAAAACTGTAATGTCTGTTTGGATTAATCGGATTTATCTGTTAATTTTGCCGTACATCAACTCTGCAACCCGTATATCAGATGGAAAATTATCTTGAATCAAGACGCACGCGCCGCAATTTTTCGGACAAAGAAGTTTCCACGGAAATGCTGCGCGAGATAGTGGGCGAGGCCATGCGCGCGCCCAACACCGGCAATATGCAGACCTACAGCGTGGTCTATTCCCGCAAGGGAGAGGCCCGCAAGGCTCTTGAAGCTTTACATTTCAATCAGCCGGCCTCCACCGGCGCCGACCTGCTGCTCACTGTCTGTGCCGATTTCAACCATTTCACAAGATGGTGTCGCCTCAGCGACGCTGATCCCGGTTACGACAACTTTCTTTCATTTACCTCGGCCATGACCGACGCCGTGATTCTTGCCCAGCAGATTGTCACTGCCGCCGAATTGCGCGGACTCGGCACATGCTATCTCGGCACCGTCACATACAATGCTCCGGAGATTGCCGCCTTGCTTGAACTTCCGGAACTTGTGGTGCCTGTAGCCTGTCTGGCGATAGGTTGGCCTGCGGATGATGGCGTGGAATCCGAGCGCCTTGATGTTGACGCGATACTGTTTGAAGATCATTATCCGCAACTGTCTGATGACGAGATACGAAAAAACTATGAAGCGAAAGATCTCTACGGGCCGAATGAAAAATTCATAAAGGAAAACGGCAAACAGACCCTCGCTCAGGTTTTTGCCGAGATCCGCTATCCCCGCTCCACCAACGAACCCATCTCCGACAAACTCCTCGCCTACCTGAAAACAGCCCGCTTCCTGAAATAAAAAGAAACGGGAGCCAATTCTCTGTATCATAAATAAAAAAATCCGCAATCGTTGATATTCAGTAGATTGCGGATTTTTTATAGTATCTCCATAGGGAGTCGAACCC
>DERZ01000002.1:30531-66105 GCA_002361155.1 Porphyromonadaceae bacterium UBA3327
TTCTATCCATTGAACTATGGAGACTTGCGATGCAAAGTTAATATTTTTTTCTCACTTGGCCATCTTTTTCTTTCAGATTTTTTTCGATTCTCCTGAAATATTTGCTAAATTTGTAGGATAGATTGAATAGATATCGCCCAGAGTCTGGGATTGATTAATAAGCAGACATCTTGAGAAATGGAAGTGAAAATGGAACAGGGATGGAGGGAAGCGCTCTCCGCGGAATTTGACAAGCCATACTTCAGGGAGCTTGCCGAGAGGGTACGTAGTGAGTATGCCGATCCCGCAGTGCGGGTATATCCTCCGGCATCCCGGATTTTTGCGGCGTTTGATTCATGCCCTTACGACCGGACAGAAGTGGTGATAGTGGGGCAGGATCCGTACCATGGCCCCGGACAGGCCAACGGCCTGTCATTCTCGGTCAATCCCGGTATTGCCATGCCCCCCTCTCTTGTGAATATTTTCAAGGAGGTGCAGGCCGATACCGGTGCCCCGTTTCCTGCCGACGGCGATCTTACGCGGTGGGCGCGCCAGGGGGTGCTTTTGCTGAATTCATCTCTTACAGTCCGTGAGCATCAGCCAAGGTCTCATTCTGACATCGGATGGGAACGGCTTACGGGCGAGGCCGTCAGAATCCTCAATCATGAACGCGAGAACATAGTCTTCATCCTCTGGGGCTCCGATGCTATCCGGCGCGGTGCGGCTATCGACCGCTCACGCCATCTTGTGCTGAGCTCTGCCCATCCCTCGCCACTCTCAGCCTATCGCGGATTTTTCGGCAACCATCATTTCTCAAAGGCCAACGAGTATCTCGCGGCTCATGGCAAAACTCCGATTGTATGGTAAGTAAAATGAGGCGTATCATTTATATTGTGCTGTTTTCAGGCATGTTGTTGTCGATAAGTGCCCTGGGGGCGACATCCGCCGACCGCATTCTCGATTCGCGCTTCCGTACCCTCAAGACTTCGGTGGCAGGCGAATTTATGGCCGCTCCGGTGATACGCCTCGGCACCAATGACCGGATTGTAGTCAATTTCGACGAGATTGGAGAGGACAATTCTTTTCTGCAATACCGCCTGATACACTGCAACGCGGACTGGGAGCCGTCGAGGCTTGTGGAGTCAGAGTATCTTGACGGTTTCAATGTAAATGATGTCAGGGATTTCGCATTCTCGTCAGGAACTTTCGTTCATTTCGTAAACTATCAGATTGAAATTCCCAATGAAGATGTGCGGTTGAAATACTCGGGCAATTATCTGTTGCAGGTTTTTCATCAGGATGATCCCGACCGCGTGGTGCTTCAGACCCGGTTTATGGTTTCGGAAAATACTGCGGTTGTTGAGGGAGCTGCATTGTCGCGTACCGACCGCGGCCATTATTCCGAATGGCAGCAGCTGGAGCTTTCGGTCGACGGTGAAATGTCGGGAATATCCAATCCCTACTCCGACATCCTTGTACGCGTGGATCAGAACGGTCGCGAGGAAACCGCGAGATGGCTCCGCAACCCCACGCGCGTGGAAGGCGTGAAGATGACTTACGAGCATCAGCCCGACTTGATATTTCCGGCCTCCAACGAGTACCGTCGTTTCGAATCGGTGAGCAACGGCTTTCCGGGAATGCATGTCGACTCTCTGAGATATATGGGCAGCAACTATCATGTGTGGCTCAAGAAAGATGAGCCGAGGATGTACCGGGAATATGAATACGACCGCACCCAGCATGGCCGGTTTCTCATTAGAGAATACAACTCCACGGATTCAGACCTCGGCGCCGACTATATCACCGTCCATTTCTTCCTCGAGACCGACAGGGTTCCCGATGCGGAAGTATATGTGGACGGAGAATTCACCCACGGCCAATACACGGAATCCAACCGGATGACATACGATCCTGCGGCCGGGGCCTACCGTGTCGCGATTCCCCTCAAGCAGGGAGCATACAACTATCAGTATGTGGTACGCGATACAAGGAACCCGCAGCCCTCTCCCGCTCCGATCGAAGGAAACAAATACGAGACCGACAACGAATACCGCGTGGCGGTCTATTACCGTCCGCCCGGATCCCGAGGCGACCGTCTGATAGGCTTCCGTATCCTCGAAAACCGATAGACAGTCCCGAAGACTAAATAAAGTCTTCCCGGAAGCCATGATAGCCGCCGTATGGCAGTCGTGTGTCGCGGGCCCGGCCTGTGACAAGTCGTTAAAAAAAAGAAAATTATGCTTCAGATAAAAGACACCCTTGTCTCCTTGGATCTTATCGAAAGATTCTTCGTGTGCGATCTTGACGCGTGCCTCGGCGCCTGTTGTGTCGAGGGCGATGCCGGCGCGCCCCTTGCCCCCGGCGAGCAGGAGGCGATCGAAGCCGTGCTCGACTCGGTCAAGGACCTTCTGACTCCGGCCGCTCTCCGCGAAATAGAAGAGAACGGGGTGGCATACACCGATCCCGACGGCGATCTTGTCACCTCGATAGTCGACGGCCGTGATTGTGTCTTCACAAGATACGAGGCAGGCGGCAAGTGTCTGTGCGCCCTCGAGTCGGCTTTCCGGGCCGGCAGAATCCCGGATGTGAAACCTATATCGTGCCGTCTTTATCCGGTGCGTCTCAAGGATTACGACGGCTTTACCGCAGTAAATCTTCACCGCTGGAAAATATGCAGATGTGCCGAGACTCTCGGGCGTGCCCGAGGAGTGAGAGCCTACGAATTCCTCCGGGATCCGCTGGAGCGCCGTTTCGGCAGGGACTGGTGGCAGGAACTCGACTTCACAGTAAAGGAATGGCTGCGCCAGAATCATAAATATCCCGGACAAAGTTCTTGAAATTACGGCCGGACAAAATTTGGCAGGACCTTCCAGGACAGGGCGATTTAAACAGTCTCTGAAATTCTCGGAACAAAACATACGGCGTATGATGATGACGGAAATTACCGATAGATGGCTCTACTATTTGCTGGTAGGCATCTATTTTATGATGGTGGTCGGCTGTGTGGCCTCTGTCCTGAAGGAAAACCGCAACCCCGTGCGTTCAATAGCCTGGGTGATCGCGCTGACTTTCCTTCCCGCGGGAGGTATTGTGGCATATCTTTTCTTCGGCCGCAGTCTCCGCGGAGAACATATTATATCCCGCTATAACAAGCGGCGTCTCATGACCCACATGGCTCCGGGACATGTGGACCTCGATTCCCAGCAGCTTTCCCGTTCGGAGCGTAATCTCATAAAACTTGCCAAGAATGTCTCCACCTCATTCTTTACAGTCAACAATGAGCTGGAAATCTTTACTATAGGCAGGGATAAGTTCGAGGCCCTCAAGCGCGACATGCGCGCGGCCCGTGAGTCAATCTATCTGCAGTACTATATCTTTCTCGATGACCGCCTCGGACAGGAAATCGCCGACATCCTCATCGACAAGGCCCACGAAGGTCTCGATGTGAAGGTTCTGTATGACCATGTGGGAAGTTTTTCGGCCAGAAACAGATTTTTTCGGGCCATGGCCACCGCCGGCGTGCAGGTGCATCCATTCTTCAAGGTGACTTTCCCGCAGCTGGCCAATAGGGTCAATTGGCGCAACCATCGGAAAATAGTTATTATCGACAGCAGCATCGGATACATTGGCGGAATGAACATAGCCGACCGCTACGAACAGGGATCCTCCCCGGGGCAGGTATGGCGCGACACACATTTCCGCGTAAGGGGCGACATAGTGGAGAGTCTCACGTATTCGTTCGTGGTAGACTGGAACTTCGGCAACCAGCCTTTGCAGATGGAATTGCCGCGGAAAAGTCCCGTGCCTTTCCATAATTCCACCGGTATGCAGCTCGTCACATCCGGCCCGATGGGAGAGTGGGACAATATATCGCTCTGTTTTCTCAAAGCGATTTCCTCCGCTACAAAGTGCATCTATATCCAGACTCCTTACTTCCTCCCCACCGACGCGCTGCAGCATGCTCTTGAGGCCGCGTCGCTCTCCAAAATCGACGTGCGAATAATGATTCCGCGCAAGAGCGACTCCCGGCTGTTGCAGTTCGCTTCATTCAGCTATGTCACCAAATGTCTGCGTGCCGGCATGAAGGTCTATCTCTATAATCCCGGAATGCTTCACGCCAAAGGGATGATTATCGACGACAACCTTGTCACGGCCGGCTCGACCAACTTTGACTTCCGGAGTTTCGAAAACAACTTCGAAAGCAATCTGTTCATTTACGACAAGGAGGTAAACCGCAAGATGCGTGATATTTTTTTCAGTGACATGAGGAGCTGCTCCAAGGTGACTTATTCCGCGTGGATAAAGCGTCCGCTCCCTCAGCGTTTCATGGAGTCAACTATAAGACTTTTCTCTCCGATTCTCTGAAATGTCGCGGGCAGTAGGAAGGACATTGTGATTATTCTTGCCGTCGGTTATCGTCCGAAGAGCATATTTCATGGATCAGTCCGTTCCATTTGGCGGCTATTTCCGGCACCGAGTATTTCCGGGATTCGCCCATGGCTTCCCGAGCCATACGGTCGATCGCATTGCCGTCGGCCAGAAGTTCCCTGAGCGTGCCGGAAAATTTTTCCGGTCCTGACAGCCGGCCGTTACGGCCGTCATCCACAATCTCCGATGCTGCCGGATAGCTGTCGGTAATTACAGGAACGCATCCGAACGCCTGGCATTCAATCAGAGTCATAGGATATCCTTCGAAGATAGAAGTCATGGCAAATACCCGGGCGCGGCGGTAGTAGTCCTCCGGATTATTGCGGTGACCCTCGAAACTTACCGAATCAGAAATGCCGAGATTTTCAGCGAGCGACATGAGGCTCTCCTTCTCCGGGCCGTCTCCGACAATCTCAAGTCTCCATCCCTCTCTGCAGGCCTCTTTCCATGCCCGCAGCAGGGCATGGATATTCTTCTGCGCCGTCAGCCGGCCAACGAACAGAACCACATTCTCTTTCCGGTCTTTAAGCCGTTCGAAACTGTCAGCACCGGGGTCGAGCGACAGCGGATTGTGTATTGCCCTGAGGCGCTTCGTCTTCCGGTCGATAAGGCGTCTGAACTGTCTGAAATAGCATTCGCCGAGCAACACGCAGGCTTCCGAATGCCGGCTCGTGTAATGCGCGTTATGCCTCCCGGGAAGTTTCTGTGCCAGGCCTAAGAGCATTCTCAGTGGTGTGCGCAGCAACTTCCGCATCATCAGCGGACGCACCCTCGGATGGTCCCACAGAACCCAGTCGAGGGTATTGTGGTAAACGGATATAACCCGCAGTCCGGTCTGCGCCGCCGCCTCTACAAAGGCGCGGGAGCCGGTGCCGTACATTGCCCCGAAGTTGATGGCGAGGTCGAAATTCTCTTTTTCGATCAGCCTTGTCAGCGCATGGCGGTTGGCGTCGCTGTCTCCGGTCTCTTCCGGAAGGCGCATCTGGTCCGGGATTGGGTCGCACACGTTTTCCGTGTTGCGGTAGTATGCCGTGAAGATGAGGTGTCCGGAGCCGGTCAGAAAACGGTGCATCTTCGAAATGACGCGTTCCACTCCGCCGCCGGTAGGACAGGTGATATAGGGATTGAAGAAGAGTATTTTCATTGCTTTGATTTGGGGTGTCAGCTGTATGGGTCGTTTCTTCTGCCGGAGATTCTTTTCATTGCTGCATGCATCATGAAGACCAGTCGCGGCATCAGCAGAGACCCGAACTTGTCGCGCCAGCGTGCCAGAACCTGAAGCTGGGTCTGCCGGTCGTAACCGGCTCCGCGACTTGCGTGCACGGCGTTGTAGCCTGTCATGCAGTTGCGCTTCCACCATGACGGCTGTGCAAGGCCGATAATAATGGCGGCTGCTTCTGCGCGCTCCAGCATCTCCATGCCGTTCTTTTTGGCTTGGCTCGTCACTTTGTCGGTGTGCTGACGGAAGGAGTTCAGTTTCCTGTGTATCCATGCCACCTGACCGGAGGCAGCGATCATCTGTGCCCAGCATACCCAGTCGCCGCAGAGCCGGAACCGGGTGAGGTCGGTAGTGACCTTTTCATACAGTCCGCGGTGGAAAACCACGGCGCTTGCATTGTACAGCCGGTTGTTCACAAGCATTTTTTTGCGGATGAAGTCCTTGGCGTCATGGAAGGTAGTGCCTTTGCCGGCAATGTCATCGCAATCAAGGTCAAGAGGCAGTTTCTCCGATTTGCCGTCGACAAGCAGTGAATTGCAGAATACGATTCCTGTCCCGGCAGAGGAATCGAGTGCCCCGACAGCCTCTTCAAGAAATTCAGGATGGGCAGCGTCATCGCTCTCTGCAATCCATATCAGGGGAGCGGAGGCGAGCGCTATTCCCTTCCTCCACTGGCGGAAGGTAGAGCCGCTGTTGGTCTCGTTGGCTATGACATGGGTGATTCTCGGCTCCCGTGCTGCGTATTCCCGGATTACATCCATGCTTCGGTCACCGCTGCAGTCATCAAGTATGATGAGTTCCCAGTCCGCGAATGTCTGGGCGATGATAGTGTCGAGCCGTTCGCGGAGGAACGGCTCATGATTGTAGTTGGGCAGAATGATGCTGACCCGGGGCGTCTTGCTGTTCATTTCGGAGAGATTGTTGGCGGATCAGTCTTTGGAGAAAAGATCGCGGGAATAGACTTTGTCGGCCACATCTTCCAGTTCGGGCGACATACGGTTGGCGAGAATCACTGCAGCCTCCTGCTTGAATCTGTCCATGTCGTTCACTACCTCGCTGCCGAAGAATGTGCTGCCGTCCTCAAGCGTCGGTTCATATATGATCACCTTGGCGCCCTTGGCCTTCACTCTCTTCATCACTCCCTGGATGGAGCTTTGGCGGAAATTGTCGGAATTGCTCTTCATAGTTAGGCGGTAGACACCTATCACAACTTCCTTTTCCTGACCTGCGGCGTAGTCATTCTCTCCCGAATAGCTGTAATATCCAGCCATTTTCAGCACCTGGTCGGCTATGAAATCCTTACGGGTCCGGTTGCTCTCCACTATAGCCGTCATCATGTTCTGTGGAACATCGGCGTAATTTGCGAGCAATTGTTTGGTGTCCTTGGGAAGGCAGTAGCCTCCATATCCGAACGAAGGGTTGTTGTAATGCAGTCCGATGCGAGGGTCGAGACCGATGCCGTCGATAATGTTGCGTGCGTCAAGTCCCTTCACTTCGGCGTATGTGTCGAGTTCGTTGAAGTAGCTTACGCGTAGGGCAAGATATGTGTTTGCGAAGAGCTTGACCGCCTCGGCCTCCTTCATGCCCATGAACAGGGTGGGGATGTCCTCCTTGAGGGCGCCTTCGCGGAGAAGTGCCGCGAATTCGCGCGAGGCGTTTTCCAGCCTCTGTGTGTCGGCAAGCTTGCGTATGGCCTCGTTCTCTCCTGAAAATTCTCCGTCGTCGATTATTTTCGGGAATCCGACGATTATGCGGCTCGGATACAGGTTATCGTACAGTGCCTTGCTCTCCCTGAGAAATTCAGGAGCGAAAATGAGATTGAGGCGCTTCACTCCGCGACGTGCGTATTTCAGGTAGAGCGAGCGGCAGTAGCCTACAGGGATGGTCGATTTTATTACGATCACCGCGTCCGGGTTTACGTTGAGCACGAGGTCTACGACGGCTTCCACGCTCGAGGTGTCAAAATAGTTTTTCACCGGGTCGTAGTTGGTAGGTGTCGCCACCACCACATATTCCGCGTCGGCGTAAGCAGCCGCTCCGTCGAGAGTGGCGGTGAGATCCAGCTCTTTTTCGGCGAGGTACTTTTCGATGTATTCGTCACGTATCGGTGACTTCCGCGAGTTGATCAGGTCAACTTTTTCGGGAATCACGTCTACGGCGGTGACGTGGTTGTGCTGGGCGAGCAGCGTGGCGACGCTCAGCCCCACGTAGCCGGTGCCTGCGATTGCTATTTTCTTATCCATATAAGTTCGAAATCTTGAGATTGTCTGTCTGGGCAGTCTTGCCGGAGTCAGAGAGTGGGGTCGGTCTTGGACAGCTCAATCAGGGTGCGGAGCGCGTCGGCTTTCTTTGGAGCGAGGTCCAGCGAGCGTTCGAACACTATCTGACGATGCACGTCGCTGCCGGTCATGTTCACCATTCCCTGTTTCAGAAGCCATTCTGCCTTTTTGCGGGCAGTCTCGCCATATCCTCCGGCCAGCGACATGTAGTTGATCTGGAACAGGAGTCCGCGTTCTTTCCATTCACGGTAATCCTTCTCATCCATGTATCTGTATCGTTCCGGATGTGCAAGTATAGGAGTATATCCCTTTTTCATTGTCGCGTCGATCATCTCATCCATCGCGTAGGGAGGACTGACATAAGAAGTCTCCACAAGCAGGTGCTGACCGGAATTTCCTATTGTCAGCAGGTCGTTGTTCTTAAGTCGTTCCTCGAATAGTGTGTCGAGCATGTTTTCTGCGGCAAGATGCAGTCGGATATTGCCTTTGTAACGGCTGGTGAATTCCTCAAAATGCTCTTTGAGTCCGGAAGTGGTGTTGGGAACATCCTCCATTATGTGAGGGGTGAACCACACTTCTTTGATTCCGGCGCGTTCGTACTCGTCGAGCAGTGCCAGCGACTCCTGTTCTGTGCGTATTCCGTCGTCTACACCCGGGAGTATGTGTGAGTGCCAGTCGGTAAGGCCTTTGAACAGACCGGACTCTCCGAATTTTTTACTTTTGCTGAATGGCCACATATTCGTTCATTATTTTTGAAGGTTCTACCGTCATTATATTTTTAACTGCGCGGGCAAGCCGCCGCATTGCGGAGGCTTGCCCAGCACAGAGTGTGTAGTCACGACATCTACGGGAGGGAGTGTCAGTCATCCAGATCGTGGTGGTAGTTGTAGTATCCCGATCCATTGTAATAGCGGTATCGGCTCGATATTCCCTCTGTGCCGTTGAGGAGGATGCACATCTGCTTGAATCTCTTGTGCTTGTAGAGCAGGTCGATTTCAGGCACGGCGTCCTTTTCGAGCAGACCCGCGCGGATCACGAAGATTGTGCGGTCCACGTATTTCTCTATTATCTGCGTGTCGACAACTATGTCCACCGGCGGGCAGTCGAGGAACACGTAGTCGTATTCGCGGGTGGCTTCCTTGAGCAGTTCGCCGAGGCGGCCGTTGTCGAGCAGCTCCGAGGGGTTGGGCGGCCGGTGTCCGATCGGCATTACCGCAAGCCCGTCAAGATCTTTTCCCGGGCGAAGCATCGAGCGCCAGTTGTCGGTGGTGCCGATGAGGTAATTTGAAAGACCTTGAGAAGGCATGCCGACGAACTGTGACGTTGAACCGTGGCGAAGGTCACAGTCGATCACAAGCACCTTCTTGCCTTTCATCACGAACGAGGCCGCGAGGTTGAAGGAGATGTACGATTTACCGCTACCGGGGTTGAACGACGTGAGCATGATCACATTGGAATTCTCGTCGTTCTTTATCATGAAGTCGATATTTCCGCGGATCACCTTGAAAGCCTCCGACGCCACATCGCGGCTTCCGGGACGGACGGCGAGTTTCACTTCCTCGAGTTGTCCTTTCTTTTTGACAGCTGTCTTCTTGCGGAAGCGTGACATAAAGCGCTTGCGGCCCACGAACGGAATTTCGCCGACAAACGGTGTGGTCATGCGTTCGATGTCCTTGCGCGAGCGGATCTTGGTATTGGTCGACTCGCGGATGTAGATTATCATCGCCGGAATTGCGAGACCTGCGAGGAATGCTATGAGCATTATCAGCATCGTCTTGGGAGCCACCGGCTTGAGCGAACCGTAAGGAGGCGTGATGATGCGGGTGTTGTAGGCGGTGAATGTCTGGCTCAGTTCGTTCTCCTCGCGTTTCTGGAGAAGGAATAGGTAAAGTTCCTCCTTCACTTTCTGCTGGCGCTCTATGCCTAGGAGGTGTTTGGCCTGCGACGGAGCGGACGAAAGCTGTTCGCGAAGTTCTCCCTTGGCTCCACCGAGGTTGCGCAGATTTTTGTTGAGTGCCACCACCTGGGCGTTGACGGCACGGTCGATTGCCTCGCGCATTCCAACAAGTTGCGTGTCGTAATCCCGTACCAGCGGGTTGTTGGCCGACGAGCTGGCTGCAAGGTTGTTCCGGGCGAGCAGGATATTGTTGTATGTTGTGATCTGCACCTCAAGCTGGTTGGAGCCCATGCCGGTGTTGACCGGTATCACGGCGTTCCTGTTAGCGGGGTTCTGCAGATAGTCGCGGACGTAGGTGGCCATCGAAAGCTGATTGTTCAGCTCAAGCTCCTTGTCGGAAAGGTCCTGGGTGCTCTTCATATTGAGCTTGGCCGCTTCCTGGATGTCGGGAACAAGTGTGCGGCTCTTGTATTCGGAGATATCGCTGTCCACCACCCCGAGCTCGCTCTGGAGCAGCTTGAGACGCTCGTCGATGAAGCTGGATGTGGCCACTGCGATCTGGTTTTTGTCGTTTACCCATATCTCGTTATAGACAGCCACGATATTGTTGAGCACGTCGACGGCACGCTCAATCGACACATCACGGATCGAAAGGTCGATCACGTCGGCGTCCTTGTCTGTAAGGTCTCCCTTTACTTTGGAGAGATAGTTCTCCACGGTGCTCTGCATTCCGGAGCGACCCACATACATGATCAGGGGCTCTTCGAGCTTTCCGCCAGTGTAGACCGGATTCGGGGTGAAGGTCACCTTGCCTAAAGGGGTCTTCACGGCCTGGAAGCCCGGTTTGAGTTCTATCTGTGTGTCGAATTTCTCCACTCCTTCGGCGGTTCCGATCGCGAAACGCTCCATAAGGGCGCTTCCGTCCGGACGGATGGTGATGCGGAATGAACCTCCCTGCTCTGTCTTGAGATCGGGGAAGTCCACGATATATGGAGCTGTCTTTCCGTAGAGAGTGGTGCCGTGGAATGTACCTTTCTCCACATAGTTCACGTCAAGATTGAGACGCTGTGCCACCTCGTACATCACTGCGGGCGACAGCAGGGCTATCATTTCGTTGTTGACATTGGTGTTCGAGGCCACAAGTCCCATCGATGAGAACGCGCTGGAGATGTCGGCTCCGCCTCCCATGTCCTGATCCTTTATGAGCACCTGCATGCTGCGGCTGTACTCGGGTTGCTGACGGAGGATGTAGAGCATCCCTATGCAGCAGATCACCACTACCGACGCCACGAACCATTTCCATTTGGCGAGGCACTGGTCCATGTAATCCTTGAAGGAGAACTGGTCATCGGCCGCGCTCCTGATTTCATTGTTGAATTCTAAGCTCTGTTCCATTATAGGAAGATTCCTTTTTGTTCTTGATGATTATTTTACACAACGACTGGCACCGCAGTTGCGGCAGCGCCCTCAGTACTATTTGACGAATACTCCGATTGTAGTCACAGCAGACATCAGAAGCGATCCCACCGAGATCCAGAAACTGGTGGAGAGGGCGTTGTTGCCGTTGACGGTGGTCTCACGTTTACGTTTCTCGTTAGGTTCCACATAGACGATGTCGTTCTGCTGCAGGTAGTATCCAGGCGACGCGAGCGACTTTTCCATGTTGGTAAGGTCCAGGACGTAAGTCTTGACCTTTCCTTCCTCTTCGCGAATCACTTTCACGTTCTGGCGCTGTCCGCTGATTGTCATGTCGCCTGCGAGGGAGATGGCCTCTATCACATTGATGCGGTCCCGGTTCAGGTCATAGCGTCCGGGCTGCATCACTTCTCCGAGAATGTTGACTCCTGTTGCCGGGAACTCGACTACCACAGTCGGGTCCTTGGCTAGGTCTCGCCCGGCAAGTTCTCCTTTTATATATCCGGCAAGTTCCGGGCGGGTCATTCCCTCTACATGTATTTTGCCGAGTACAGGAAAGTCGATATTGCCTTCAGGATCCACAGTGTAATATGCGATTCCTTCCGATCCAGAAGCTGAATATGAGCGGATGCGCGCTCCGGTACCGTTGATCGACTGGCCGGTCTGCTGCCCGATACGGGTGGAATAGACGGGAAGATTGAAGAGGTCGCTGATGGCCGGATCCTTTGTCTTTACGATGATGTTGATTTTGTCATCCGGTTTGATTGTAATAGGCTGTGGGTTTGCCGCCGCGAGTATGGCGGATGTCTCCGTGTCCTGGAAGTAAGCCACATTCTTGGGCACAGAACATCCGGAAAGCACTGCGGCCGACGCCAGTACCAGGCTGCAGGATAATAACTTAATCTTCATTGTTTTCAGACTATTCTTACAAATGTTTCAGTTTCTTTCATTATTGTCGGAATCTCTTCCGAATTAAAAAACGTAAAATATCTTAAAATCTTATACCGATATTTTATTTGTCTTGTAGAGGCGCAGGCGTCAGGTTTTGTCGCTTAGACCTCAGTTGTACAGTTTTATGCCAAGTCTCCGTTCGCGGCATCTGATGAGATGCGTCAGCAGGAAGTTTAGCAGGGTCCATGCCGTGATGTCGCCGAGTATCAGCCAGGTGGGCTGCACGAGCGAGGAGAGAAGCAGGTTACCGCCCACGATGGTTGCATCGGATATCAGGATGGTGATGAGAGCTTTCCATTGCACCAGACCCAATGCCAGAAGCTTGTGGTGGATGTGGCATTTGTCGGGAAGAAACGGATTGGAGCCGTTGCGGACACGGTGGACAAACACTCTGACTACATCGAAGCAGGGGAGAATGATCGGCGCTATGGCAAGTATAAAGGGATTTTGGTTGCCTGGAATGTCTCCCAGCGGTATGCGGAACATGGCGATCGACAGAAACGCAAGCACTGTCCCTATAGTTAGCGAGCCTGTGTCGCCCATGAATATTTTGTTGTGGTTCTCGGCATGACCGAACACATTATAATAGAAGAAGGGTATAAGTGTGCCGAGAGTTGTGGCTGCCATGAGCGCGAACAGATATTCGCCTGCAAGAAAAAACACTATGCTGTAGAAAATGAGCGCGATCATGCTCAGTCCTGATGCAAGCCCGTCGATGCCGTCAATGAGGTTGATTGAGTTCGCCACATATATCACAAGGAATATGGAAAACAGCCATCCGAGCCAGTCCGGACAATGGTGGATCCAGAGAAAGCCGTAGAGGTCCGAAATCCACATCCCTCCCGCCACGAGCAATGTGCCGGTGAAAATCTGGAGCAGGAACTTGCCCCTGTAGCGGACTCCGATAAGGTCGTCGGCAATACCCACAAGGTACATCAGCATAAGTCCGCAAAGCAGGAAGAATATAGGAATCATCTCTATCATAAGAGGCTCTCCCAGCGACAGCTCCTCTGTTCTGAGATTGAAACCTATGACCACGCAGAACGAGAATATTATGGAGGGGAGGAAAGCGATGCCCCCAAGACGCGGTACGATCCCACGGTGTATCTTGCGCTCATCGATTTCATCGAATAGTTTTTTGCGGAACGCTATCAGAATTATCTTGGGGATAATCACTCCCGTAAGAATAATCGAGATAAGCATCCCGATAAAATAATTGTAAGTCCAGTTTGCCATAAAGGTCATGTTTTAGAGGTACCCCCGACATCACAGCCATACACACCATGAGGCGCGATGTCATAATAAGTAAATCCTCAGAGAAGAGAGGATGTTGCAGTCTTAGCCGACAAAAGATTGCCGTAATCGGGGGGGGTAGAATGTTGCCCCTGATTCCGGTGGTCCGATTGCCTCGCATAATCCTGGCCGCAAAGTTACAAAAATTTTCTGTTACAGACAAATCGGATTCATATTCCGTCTCTCGTTTTCACTCTCTTTCCGCTCTTTTTTTCGAGTTATCGCTGCAAAACGGGTTTCGAGTCGGATGCATTTTTTTGCGCGCTCGGAAAAAATAGGTAACTTTGCAGCCTGATAGGGGTGGATCCGTTCAGCTCTGTATCTGTAATCAAAATGTAAAAATAGAGAATATAGAGAGTTATGTCAACCAATACGACCGACAACGTTCGCAAAGTGACCACCAGCCGGCTGGTGGAAATGAAGGCGCGCGGCGAAAAGATTTCGATGCTTACAGCATACGACTACACGATGGCAAAGCTTATCGACCGCGCCGGCATAGATGTGATTCTTGTGGGGGATTCTGCCTCGAACGTTATGGCGGGAAACATCACCACGCTGCCTATAACCCTCGACCAGATGATATATCATGCCAAGTCGGTGATGAAAGGCACACGCCGGGCGCTTGTTGTTGTCGATCTGCCATTCGGGTCATATCAGGGCAATTCCAAGGAAGCATTGGCTTCGGCCATACGCATCATGAAGGAGAGTCATGCGGAGGCTGTCAAGATGGAGGGTGGAGCCGAAATCAGGGAGTCGATCGAACGGATACTCTGTGCAGGAATCCCGGTGATGGGGCATCTCGGTCTGACCCCTCAGAGCATCAATAAGTTCGGGACATACAATGTCAGGGCCCGCGAGAAGGATGAGGCCGAAAAGCTCGTGTCCGACGCCAGGATGCTCGAGCAGATAGGCTGCTTTGCCATAGTCCTTGAGAAAATTCCGGCGGAACTGGCCCGGCAGGTGGCCGGCTCGCTCACCATACCGGTAATCGGTATCGGGGCCGGCGGAGGCACCGACGGCCAGGTGCTCGTGATGCACGACATGCTCGGGATGAACGACGGATTCTCCCCGCGCTTCCTCCGCAAATACGCCAATATCGGCGAGGTGGTGAACAATGCCGTGGGCCGTTACATCGAGGATGTGAAAAGCGGGGATTTTCCAACCGTGGAAGAATCATACTGACCTGACGGGGAATGAGGAACTGAGGAGAGCGGGACCCGGGGAGAGCGGGAAGCGGTGAACTTGCCGATTCCGGAATTTTTTATTAACTTTGCACCGCAAAGAGAGCGACATGGAACAACTTAAACATGAATGCGGAGTGGCCATGGTGAGGCTGATGAAGCCTCTGGATCACTATCGCCGCAAATATGGCACCTGGATGTATGGTCTCAACAAGCTCTATCTCATGATGGAGAAGCAGCATAACCGGGGTCAGGAAGGTGCCGGACTTGCATGTCTCAAGATGAATGCCGCTCCGGGCGAAGAGTTCCTTTACAGAGAGCGGGCCGAGGGAAACGAGGCCATTAAAAAGGTCTTTGCCGCCGTCCATGAGAAGTTCAGGGGGTTCGCTCCCGATGAACTTGAGGATTCTGATTTCGCAGGCCGCCACATTCCCTATTCCGGAGAGATCTATATGGGACACCTCCGTTACTCGACAACGGGAAAGAGCGGCCTTTCCTATGTCCATCCTTTTCTGAGACGGAGCAACTGGAGGGCGAAAAATCTTTGCATCTGTGCCAATTTCAACATGACCAATGTCGACGAGATCTTCAGCGCCATCGCCGTCAAGGGACAGCATCCCCGCATGATCTCCGACACCTATATACTACTGGAGCAGCTTGGCCACAGGCTGGACCGCGAAAGCGAGCGCCGTTTCAACGAAGCTCTTGCCAAGGGCCTTTCCGATACCGACATCACTGAATACATAGAGCGCAACATCGATGTGGCCGCGCCGCTACGCGAGTCCGCGCCGGTGTGGGACGGAGGCTATGTGCTGTGTGGAGTCACCGGTTCGGGCGAGGCTTTCGCCATGCGCGATCCCTGGGGCATACGTCCCGCGTTCTGGTACGCCGACGACGAAGTCTGGGCTCTCGCTTCCGAGCGACCAGTGCTCCAGACCACTTTCAATGTCGAAGCCTCTGAGATCAGGGAGCTGATGCCTGGACAGGCCGTGGTCATCTCCCGTTCCGGAAAAATGCGCCTCGAGCGGATCATGGAGCCGGAGAGGGTGCTTCCATGCTCATTCGAGAGGGTGTATTTCAGCCGTGGTTCCGATGTCGACATCTATCGGGAGCGCAAGCAGCTCGGCCGGAATCTTGTCGGGCCTATCCTTGAGGCCATCGACGGCGAGATTGATGACACCGTCTTCTCATACATCCCCAACACCGCGGAGAGCGCTTTCTTCGGAATGGCTCAGGGATTCAACGAATACCTCAACAAGTGCAAGGCGCGGGAGATTATCGGAGCCGAGGGCAAACTCACTCCCGAACAGCTCGAGAAGATCCTCGCCCGCCGCATCCGTACCGAGAAGGTGGCCTGGAAGGATATAAAATTGCGCACGTTCATATCCGAGGGCAGTTCCCGCAACGATCTTGCGGCCCATGTCTACGACATCACTTACGGCTCGCTGCGTCCAGGTGTAGATAATCTTGTGGTGATCGACGACAGCATTGTCCGCGGCACTACTCTTTGCGAAAGCATCCTCCGCATCCTCGACCGCCTCTCTCCCAAGCGGATAGTGGTGGTGAGCAGCAGTCCGCAGGTGCGTTATCCGGACTATTATGGCATCGATATGGCACGGATGGATGAATTCATCGCCTTCCGTGCGGCCATGCGGCTTGCCGGCGAACGTGGACTCCGGAGTGTGGTGGAGGAGATTTATCAGGACTGTCTCGCACAGCGGTCTCTCTCCGCGGGGCGTATGGTGAACCATGTGAAGCGCCTTTACGCTCTCTTCACAGACAAGGAAATCTCGGAAAAAATCGCCGAGATGGTGCGTCCTTCGGGAGTAGACACCGAAATCCATATTGTCTATCAGTCGCTCGATGGTCTGCACGACGCATGCCCCGACAGTCCAGGCGACTGGTATTTCTCCGGCGACTATCCCACTCCCGGCGGAGTGCGCCGCATCAACGAAGCATTTATAAATTATATCGAAGAAATATATAAGAAATGAAAAAAGCAACCTTGCAGCTTGACGACGGAAGCCGTTTCGAGGGATACTCGTTCGGCTACGAAGGCAACGTGTCCGGAGAGGTGGTCTTCAACACCGCAATGACCGGCTATCCCGAGAGTCTGACCGACCCATCGTACGCAGGCCAGCTGATGGTCCTCACGTATCCGCTCGTCGGCAACTACGGAACGCCCCCGCTCGATGTCGCCGTCGACGGCATGGAGCAGTTCGCCGAAAGCGATCGGATTCATCCCCGTGCGCTCATCGTGAGCGATTATTCCGATGAGTTCAGCCACTGGAACGCCCGCGGGAGCCTTGCCGACTGGCTCTGTCGCGAAAAGGTGCCGGCCATCACAGGCATCGACACGCGCCGCCTTACGAAAATTCTTCGTGAAAACGGCGTTATGACAGGTACGCTCCGTGTGGAAGGTTGCTCCGATTCTCCCGGCGGGGAGGATTACAACGGCATCAATTTCGTGGAGCGCGTATCCGTTAAGGAACCGGTCACTTATGGTGCCGGAGAGGGTCGCAAGCGCGTGGTACTTGTGGACTGCGGTGCGAAAAACAACATTGTCCGTTGTCTTTTAAGGCGCGGAGTGGAGGTGGTCCGCGTACCCTGGGACTATGATTTCAATAACCTCGAGTTCGACGGCCTCTTCCTGTCCAATGGCCCCGGTAACCCCGACACCTGCTCAGCCACCGTGGAGAACATCCGGAAGTTTATCTCGAATCCGGAGGAACGGCGCCCGCTGATGGGTATCTGTATGGGAAACCAGCTCCTTGCCAAAGCCGCCGGAGCAACCATCTATAAGCTCAAGTACGGCCACCGGAGCCACAACCAGCCCGTCCGCCTTGAAGGGTCCGAGCGGTGTTTTATCACCAGCCAGAACCATGGCTTTGCCGTCGACGCATCCTCTCTTCCCGAAGATTGGGAACCTCTCTTTACCAACATGAACGACGGCAGCAACGAGGGTATCCGTCATCGCACCCGTCCCTGGAAGTCGTCGCAGTTCCATCCTGAGGCTTGCGGCGGTCCGGTGGACACAGAATTCCTTTTCGACGATTTTATTTCCCTCCTGTAATCCGGAACCGTAAAAGTGAACTGAAATGACTGACCAATTCGATAATAAAGAGATAAAGAAGGTGCTCGTGCTCGGCTCGGGCGCTCTCAAGATAGGCGAGGCCGGAGAGTTCGACTATTCCGGCTCTCAGGCGCTGAAGGCCCTCCGCGAAGAAGGCATCGAGACGGTGCTGATCAATCCCAACATCGCGACGGTGCAGACCAGCGAGGGTGTCGCCGACCATATCTATTTCCTTCCCGTCACCCCCTTCTTTGTCGAGAAGGTGATTGCCCGCGAACGTCCCCAGGGCATACTTCTCGCTTTCGGAGGACAGACCGCTCTCAACTGTGGCGTGGAACTCTTCCGTCAGGGTGTGCTCGAGAAGTACGGCGTCCGGGTGCTCGGTACCCCCGTCCAGGCAATCATAAACACCGAGGACCGCGAGATTTTCGTCGACAAGCTGCGCGAGATTGACGTCAGGACCATCGCCAGCGAGGCCTGCGAGAACATCGACCAGGCTCTCCGCGCGGCCGAAGAGCTCGGTTATCCGGTTATCCTCCGTGCCGCATACGCGCTCGGCGGACTCGGTTCAGGCTTCTGCGACAATGCCGACGAACTCCGCCGTCTTGCTGAGAAGGCTTTTTCCTTCTCCCCCCAGGTGCTCGTCGAGAAGAGTCTCAAAGGCTGGAAGGAAATCGAATATGAGGTGGTGCGTGACCGTTTCGGCAACTGTATCACCGTCTGCAATATGGAGAATTTCGACCCACTCGGCATCCATACCGGCGAGAGTATCGTTGTTGCTCCGTCGCAGACGCTTACCAATTCGGAGTATCACAAGCTGCGCGAACTCTCCATCCGTATCGCGAACCATATCGGCATAGTCGGCGAATGCAATGTGCAGTTCGCACTCTGTCCCGATTCGGAAGACTACCGGGTGATCGAGGTCAATGCCCGTCTCAGCCGCTCCTCGGCCCTCGCCTCAAAGGCCACCGGATATCCGCTCGCCTTTGTGGCTGCGAAGCTTGCCCTCGGATACGGGCTTTTCGAACTCTCCAATTCCGTGACCAAGACCACGCCTGCTTTCTTCGAGCCTGCGCTTGACTATGTGGTGTGCAAGATTCCGCGCTGGGATCTCGGCAAGTTCCGCAAAGTGAGTCGCGAACTCGAGTCCAGCATGAAGTCGGTGGGTGAGGTGATGGCCATCGGTCGCAATTTCGAGGAGGCAATCCAGAAGGGCCTCCGCATGATAGGGCAGGGCATGCACGGTTTTGTCGACAACAAGGAGATTGAGATCGACGATGTGGAGCATGCGCTCGCGGCCCCGACCGACAAGCGTATATTCGTGATTGAAAAAGCGTTCGACAACGGTTACACCGTAGACCGCATCCATGAACTTACCAAGATCGACCGCTGGTTCCTGCATAAGCTCAAGAAGATCCATGACGTGGACCTCCGTCTGCATGGATACGACAGCCTCGAGGCCATTCCCGCCGACCTCCTGCGCGAGGCGAAGCGCCTCGGATTCTCCGATTTCCAGATCGGACGCGCCATAGGCATGGAAAAAGACCATGATATGGAGGAGGCGATCACGCTGGTGCGCCGTCGCCGCAAGGCTCTCGGCATAATACCATGCGTAAAGCAGATAGACACTCTCGCCGCCGAGTATCCGGCACGTACCAATTACCTGTACCTCACATACGGAGGCGAGGAGAACGACATCAATTATGAAAACGACGGACGCTCGGTGGTGGTGCTCGGATCTGGTGCCTACCGCATCGGCAGTTCCGTGGAGTTCGACTGGTGCGGAGTCCAGGCTCTCGACACCATCCGCAAGGAGGGTTACCGATCCGTGATGGTGAACTATAATCCGGAGACTGTGTCGACCGACTACGACATCTGCGACCGTCTATATTTCGACGAGCTTTCTTTCGAGCGCGTCCTCGACATTCTCGATCTCGAGAGTCCGCACGGGGTGGTCGTGTCCACCGGCGGTCAGATTCCCAACAACCTCGCCTTGCGTCTCGACCAGGCCGGCGTGAGACTCCTTGGTACTTCCGCTCAGAATATCGACAACGCCGAGGACCGCGAGAAATTTTCCGCAATGCTCGGACGCATCGGCGTGGACCAGCCGGAATGGAGCGCGCTGACTTCCATGGACGACATAAACCGCTTTGTGGACCGCGTGGGCTTCCCCGTCCTGGTCCGTCCGTCATACGTGCTTTCCGGCGCCGCTATGAATGTATGTGCCGACCGCAGCCAGCTCGAGAATTTCCTTACACTTGCCGCCAATGTATCCAAGAAGCATCCGGTGGTGGTGAGCCGTTTCCTCGAGCACGCCAAGGAGGTGGAGATGGATGCCGTGGCTAAAAACGGAGAGATCATCGCTTACGCCATCTCTGAGCATGTGGAGTTTGCAGGCGTCCATTCAGGCGATGCCACCATCCAGTTCCCGCCGCAGAAACTGTATGTGGAGACTGCCCGCCGCATCAAGAAGATTTCCAAGAAGATTGCACGCGAGCTCCAGATTTCGGGACCATTCAATATCCAGTTCCTCGCCCGCGACAACGATATCAAGGTGATAGAGTGCAATCTGCGCGCCTCAAGAAGTTTTCCGTTTGTCAGCAAGGTTTTGAAAATCAATTTTATAGAGCTTGCCACAAGAATCATGCTCGGACTTCCCGTCTCGAAGCCCGACAAGAGTGTGTTCGATCTTGACTACGTGGGAGTGAAGGCGAGCCAGTTCTCGTTCAACCGTCTGCAGAATGCCGATCCGAAACTCAGTGTCGACATGGTGTCGACCGGCGAGGTGGGCTGTCTCGGCGAGGACGCACGCTCCGCGCTTCTCACGGCCATGCTCTCCACCGGCAATACCATCCCTAAGAAGAACATCCTTATCTCGTCGGGCAACGGCAAGCAGAAGGCAGCTCTTCTCGACGCCGCCAAGTATCTGCGCGAGAACGGGTACAATATCTATGCCACCGAAGGTACCTACCGCCATCTTGTGGAGAATGGCATAGAGTCCACACGCGCATACTGGCCCGACCAGGAAGGCGCCCCTCAGGCGCTCGACCTCCTGCACAATCACGAGATCGATCTTGTGGTGAACATCCCGAGGAATAATTCCGACAAGGAGATAACCAACGGATATCGTATCCGCCGCGCCGCCGTCGACCTCAATATACCTCTGATCACCAACGCACGCCTCGCGTCGGCGTTCATACGCGCATTCTGCGCGATGACTCCTGCCGACATCGAGATACGCAGCTGGCAGGAGTTCTGACAGGATTCCTTGTACACTCTGGAAAGAATCTGAATATAAATGGGAACAATAGCGATTACAGGCGAAAGAATCTGGGACGGCGAGGGCTTTTCGGCCGGAACCATCCTGATCGAGGATGGCATTGTCAGGGAGCGCGGCGCGTTCGTCGGGCTTCCTGCCGGAATCAGGGTCATCAATGCAGGAAGTCACGAGGTGCTCCCGGGCCTGGTAGATGTCCATGTGCACCTCCGCGAACCGGGTTATTCCTACAAGGAGACCATCGCCGCAGGCACCAGGGCCGCCGCGCGCGGCGGATTCACCACGGTGTGCGCCATGCCGAATCTCAATCCCGTGCCGGACTGCCGCGAGGCTCTCGACATGCAGCTGGACATAATCCGGCGCGACGCCTGTGTCGAGGTGTTGCCTTACGCCTCCATCACCGGCAAACGGATGGGAGAGACTCTTGTCGACTATGGTGCGCTGGCACCGGATGTAGCCGGATTCTCCGATGACGGTACCGGCGTACAGAGTGAGGACGTGATGCGCCGCGCCATGCGCGGAATTGCGGCCACCGGAAAGGTGCTCGCCGCACATTGCGAGGTCGACTCTATGTTGCGCGGCGGCTATATTCACGAAGGGGATTATGCACGGCTGCATGGTCACCGTGGCATCTGCTCCGAAAGCGAATGGCGGGAAGTGGAACGAGACATCCGGCTTGCGCGGGAAACCGGCTGCCGGCTTCATATCTGCCACGTCTCAACCCGCGAGAGCGTCGGGCTGGTGCGCCGGGCCAAGGCCGAAGGTCTCCCGGTAACCTGCGAGACGGGAGCCCATTATCTTGCATTTTGCGACGCTGACCTCAAGGAGGAAGGCCGCTTCAAGATGAATCCTCCGCTCCGTTCCTCCGCCGACCGCGAGGCCATCCTGGAGGGTATAGCCGACGGCACCGTCGACTGCATCGCATCCGATCATGCTCCGCATTCGGCCCGGGAGAAGGCGCAGGGTCTTGAGAAAAGTGCAATGGGCGTTACCGGTCTCGAGGTGTCTCTCCCCGCCGCCTACACCTATGCCGTGCTCGCCAGGCGCATCGGTCTTCCGCAGCTCGTCAGGCTCATGGCCGACAACCCGAGGCGTATTTTCGGACTCGCAGGCGGTCTGAATCCCGGTGATCGTGCCGATGTCGCTGTCGTGGACTTCGACCGCGAATTCAAGGTGGATTCCGCTGATTTCATCTCCATGGGAAAGGCCACGCCGTTCGATGGCCTCACATTGCGCGGAAAGGTATTGCTCACGATTGTCGCCGGCAAGGTGGTGTATGAGGAGACTGCGGAAGCGTAATCCGATTCTGAACATAAATAAGACGCATGATGCAGAATATATATAAGATATTGGAAAACCGAGAGATAGCCTCGGGAACGATGTCGATGCGCCTCGAAGGAGAGGTGGATTTTTACCGTCCCGGACAGTTTGTCAATATCGCGGTGCCAGGTTTCACTCTCCGTCGTCCGATTTCGGTTTGTGACTGGGATGACCGATCGTTTACAATCGTTTATGCGGTTGTGGGCGACGGAACGGAGCGCATGTCCCGGATGCTCCCGGGCGAAAGCCTTGACATACTCGCTCCGCTTGGGACTGGATTTGATCCGGATGCCGGCGCAGAGCGCCCTGTGCTCCTCGGAGGAGGCGTGGGATGTCCCCCTCTCTACGGACTGGCCAGACGCCTGCTTGAGCGCGGTGTGCGCCCGACTGTGGTGCTTGGATTCAATTCCGCGGAGAAGATGATGCTTCTCGATGAGTTCCGCGCACTCGGTCTCGATGTCTATGTGGCCACGCTCGACGGCAGTTACGGCACGAAAGGATTCGTTACCGACGCCATGCGCTTGAATGGCCTTGACCCCGACTATTTTTACGCATGCGGGCCTACGCCGATGTTGCGCGCCGTTTGTCTCGGCCTCGGTATCCCCGGAGAGGTGAGTCTCGAGGCCCGCATGGGCTGCGGCTTCGGTGCCTGCGTATGCTGCTCGGTGGAAACTGTCGGCGGCAGCAAGAGAATCTGTATGGAAGGCCCCGCCTTCAGAAAGGAGGAACTGATATGGAAATGACTAACGGCAACAGCTGCCCCGGCGAAGATATGAATCTGGCGGATCCCCGTCTTGAGGTAGACCTTGGCGGAGTCCGTCTTAAAAATCCGGTTATTCCGGCAAGCGGTTGTTTCGGCTACGGTTACGTGATGAGCCGATTCTATGACCTTGATGTCCTCGGAGCCATCTCTTTCAAGGGGACCACTTTGCATCCCCGCTTCGGCAATCCTCTCCCGAGAGTGGCCGAATGTGCTTCGGGAATGCTCAATTCGGTAGGTCTTCAGAACCCAGGCATAGATGCTGTCTTGGAGAAGGAACTTCCGATGATGCGCAGTTCTTTCCACGGTCCGATCATAGCCAATATCAGTGGTTTCTCGCTCGATGAGTATCGCGAGTGCTGCCGCAGGATCGACGGAGCCCCTGGTGTGGAGATCATTGAACTGAACGTGAGCTGTCCCAATGTGCATGGCGGCGGCATGAGTTTCGGCACAAGCTGTGAGTCGGTGGCCGAGGTGGTCAGGGCGGTCAAGGAAGTGACGTCGCTTCCCCTCTTCGTGAAACTTTCGCCCAATGTCACCGATATTGTCTCCATCGCCCGTGCCGCCGAGGACGCCGGCGCCGACGGACTTTGCCTGATCAATACCCTGCTGGGTATGCGCATCGACCTCAGGACACGCCGGCCGATTATGGCCAACGGGATGGGAGGCTTTTCCGGCCGCGACATCTTCCCCGTGGCCGTCAGGATGATATGGCAGGTGAGCCGGGCATGTTCCGTTCCTGTGATCGGCTGTGGCGGCGTGGCTTCCGCCGAGGATGTGCTTGAAATGATGATGGCAGGTGCGAAAGCCGTGGAGGTGGGTACGGCCAATCTCATCAATCCCACGGCCTGCCGCGACATAATCCGGAATCTCCCGGCGGCAATGGACCGCTACGGTATAGAAAATCTCAAAGAACTGACTTCGTCCGCACAAGGAAACTGAAGTCACAAAGAACTGAATTCAAATGGATAAAGAAGTAATCATAGCATGCGACTTTGCCTCGCCTGAGGCTGTTCTCGAGTTCCTCGACCGCTTCGAGGAGGAAAAGCCGTTCGTGAAAATAGGCATGGAGCTTTTCTATGCCGGTGGCCCGGACATAGTGCGCCGCATACGCGAGCGCGGTCATAAGATTTTCCTCGATCTCAAACTGCACGACATTCCAAACACCGTCCGCAAGGCGATGCGGGTCCTTTCGAGTCTTGATGTCGACATGGTCAACGTCCATGCCGCCGGTGGCGTGGAGATGATGCGCGCCGCCGTCGAAGGCCTCAGGGAGGGTCGCTGTGACGGCACGCGTCCGCTCATAATCGCCGTCACACAGCTTACAAGCACTTCCAGGGAGATGCTCAACCGCGAGCTTCTGATCCCCGGCGAAATCAACGACTGTATCGCGCAGTACGCCCGCAATGCCTGCGAGGCGGGACTCGACGGTGTGGTCTGCAGCCCTCTTGAGGCCGCACTCGTCAAGGAGGCCTGCGGTTCCGGATTCATGGCGGTAACCCCGGGTATCCGTTACCCCGATGCCGCCAAGGATGACCAGAGCCGCATCACTTCCCCTGCCGATGCCCGCCGCATAGGATCCGACTTCATAGTGGTGGGTCGCCCCATCACCGCCGCTCCGGATCCCGTGGCCGCCTACCGCCGCTGCAAGGCCGACTTCTGCGGCTGAAACTCTGAATAAAACTTGCGAAATCACAAAAGATATGAGAGAAAAAGAAATAGCCAAAGGCCTGTTGAGCATCAAGGCCGTTTTCCTGCGCCCTGACGAGCCTTTCACCTGGGCCAGCGGTATAAAGAGTCCCATATATTGCGACAACCGCCTCATCCTCACGTCTCCCGAGGTGCGCAACCTCGTGGAGCACTCCATAGCCGATGCCGTGAAGGAGTACTATCCTGAGGCTGAAGTGCTGATGGGTACCAGCACGGCCGGCATCGCACATGCCGCCATTGCCGGCCATCTGCTCGGCATGCCTATGGGCTATGTGCGCGGATCAGCCAAGGACCATGGCCGCAATAACCGCATCGAAGGTCGCCTTGAGAAAGGAAGCAAGGTGGTTGTGATTGAAGACCTGATCTCCACCGGCGGCAGTTGCATCGAGGTGGTCGAAGCGTTGCGTGAGGCGGGAGCCGAAGTTCTCGGAGTAATAAGCATCTTCACTTACGGCATGAAAAAAGGACTCGAGCGCCTCGCCGCCGCCGAAGTCGAGAACCACTCCCTCTGCAACTTCGATGTCCTGGTAGACACCGCCATAGAGGAAGGCTATATCCCTGCTGACTCCGCCGTACCTCTCCGCCGCTTCATGGCCAACCCCGCCGATCCTTCCTGGCAAAATTCATAGATTATATGCGTCATCTTATCGATCCCACCGACCTTTCCGCACCCGAGCTTCAGGAGATTATTTCTCTCGCACTCGACATCATCGGGAACCGTGAAAAATATTCAGAAGTATGCCGCGGCCGCAAACTCGCCACGCTCTTCTACGAGCCATCGACCCGCACCCGTCTCAGCTTCACATCGGCCATGATGGAACTCGGCGGCAACGTCATCGGTTTCTCCGATGCCATGAACAGCTCCGTGAGCAAGGGAGAGACCGTGGCCGACACCACAAAAGTGATCAACTGTTTCGCCGACATAATCGCGATGCGTCATTCCGTGGAAGGTGCTCCGCTTGTCGCCGCCCTCAATTCCCGTACTCCGGTGATAAATGCAGGCGACGGGTCCCATGCCCACCCTACGCAGACTCTCACCGATCTGCTGACCATCCGCCGCGAACTCGGCCGTCTCGACAATCTCACTGTAGGTTTCTGCGGTGACCTCAAGTTCGGCCGCACAGTCCACTCCCTGATCAAGGCGCTCGCCCGTTTCAAAGGCATAAGGATTGTGCTCATCGCCCCCGAACAGCTCCGTCTCCCGAGCTACATGCGCGAGGATGTCTGCGACAGGTACGGCATGGACTGTCGTGAGGTATCCACCATCGAGGAGGCCATTGCCGATCTGGATGTCCTCTACATGACCCGCGTCCAGAAGGAGCGCTTCCTCGACGAAGACGAGTACGACCGCGTCAAGGACTGCTTTGTGCTTACGGCCGACAAGCTGCGCGACGCCAAGGCCGCCATGCGCATCCTTCACCCGCTCCCGCGCGTCAACGAGATCGCTACAGATGTCGATGCGGACCCGCGTGCGGCTTACTTCCGTCAGGTGGAAAATGGCAAGTTCGTACGCATGGCTCTCATGCTCAAGCTTCTTGAATGGGCGGATATGGCGGAAAAAGACCGCGGACTGGTCCCCGAGGGAACAATCCGCGGAAAGTATCGGTGCTCCAACCGCCGTTGCATTTCCAACACGGAAAATGTGGAGTCGCTTTTCAGACCTGCTGCCGACGGCAACGGTTGTCGCTGCCTCTATTGCGAGTCAAAGCCTGAGCGGGAATAATTCCGGCTCAGAACCGCGCGAGAATAAGCGCTGACCGGGGGGCTACTGTGATTTTGCCTCCTTCTGTGGCGCCAAGATCGGCGGCTGCGGAGATATGGCCATCCTTGGCCACTATCTTCCAGTCGCCTTTCTTTATGTCGACGGTCTGCGGTTTGTCGGCTCCGTTGAATACCAGTTTGATTTCCTCCCACGCGTCGCCGTTGGCGTGATCCGTCAGGGAGTAGGAGATCAGATTCGGTGTCTTCCTGGAGTCTGTCCTGTCGAATTTCAGATGCGAGGCGATATCGGCCTGTGACGTCATGCGGAATGCCGGATGCGCCTTGCGGAGCGCTATCAGCTGGCGGTAGTAATCGAAGAGACCGTGGTACTTGCTCTTGTTGTTCCAGTCGATGGCGTTGATGGAGTCCGGGCTTCTGTAGGAATTGTGCTCTCCTTTCTTGTCGCGGAAAATTTCCTCACCGGCAAACATGAAGGGTGTCCCCTGCGAGGTGAAGATTATGGTCTGTGCCAGCTTGGCGGCCTCCAGCATGTTCTCTTCCGGCTCCCCGGCCATCGACTTGCGCAGCTTGTCGGTCAGCGTCAGGTCATCGTGACACGACACGTAGTTGACAATCATCCCGGGTGACTTGGCGTAAGGGAATCTGGAATTGTTACCCTTGCTGAAATCCACCTGCGGGTGGTCCGTGGCGGCCACAATGCCTATTTTCACGGTCTCTTCAAGTCCCGGCTTGCCGGTGGCGAATCCCCGGTCGGAGGCATCGGTGTAATGCCCTTTGATGGCGTCGCGAATGTCATCGGAGAATACGGCGATGTTCTCCATCTTGCTCACGTTCTCTTTAAGTGCGCGGCGTTCCGGCTGCAGCGGCGAGTCTCCCGCGGTCCATCCTTCGCCGTAGATGAAGATGGAGGGGTTCACCTCCTTGAGGGCGGCAGCCACCATGTTCATGGTCTCGATGTCATGAATGGCCATCAGGTCGAAGCGGAAGCCGTCCACATGGTATTCCTGCGCCCAATACCTGGTGGAGTTGATGATGAAGTCGCGCATCTGCTGCAGATCCGATGCGGTCTCGTTGCCGCATCCGGAGGCGTCGGCGTATCGGCCGTCATCCCAGTGGCGGTGGTAATAGCCGGGAGCGGTCAGTTCGAAGTTGGAGCCGTCGTTCTCTGCCGTGTGGTTGTAGACCACATCCATCACCACGCCGATTCCCGCGTTGTGGAGAGCCTTGATCATCTCTTTCATTTCACGCACGCGCGTGGCCGGGTCGGATGGATTGGTGGAGTAACTGCCTTCGGGCGTATTGTAGTTTTGCGGGTCATATCCCCAGTTGTATTGGTTCTCATGCAGGTTTGCCTCGTCCACAGAGTTGTAGTCGTACGACGGAAGGATATGGATGTGTGTCACTCCCAATTCCTTGAGGTGGTCGATGCCGGTTTTCTCGCCGAGTGGTGAAACGGTTCCCTCTTCGGTGAGCGCCAGAAACTTGCCTTTGTTGGCGATGCCCGATGACGGATCCATCGACATGTCGCGGTGGTGCATTTCGTAGATGACTGCGTCGGTGAAGTTTTTCATCCCGGGACCGCGGTCATTCTCCCATCCCTCCGGATCAGTTCCGGCGAAATCGATGATGGCGGCGCGTTTTCCATTCACTCCCACTGCCTTGGCCCATACGCCCGGTGTTTCGGGGAGCCAATTGCCGTCGTTCTTTACGCGGAAGGTGTAGAATTTGCCGTACAGCTTTTCCGGCAATGATGCCGACCAGGTGCCGGTGGCCGGATCGAATTTCATGGGGAGGGTCGAGTATGGCTTGCCGGTGTGGCCGTTGTCGTACAGGTTGACTATGGCCTCCTGGGCTTTCGGGCTCCACAGTCGGAACGAGGTGCCGCGGTCGTTGACGGTCAGTTCAAGATCATCGCCGCTGTATACGGGCCAGGAAATGAACTGTCGGTCGTAGGAGCTGTTGGTCTGCGCGGATATTGGCGCGGGACCCAGCAGGATTGCTGTCATAGCGAGTGTTTTTAAGGTCAGTTTCATTATTGGAGTCTTGGGTTATTGTTTGGCAGGCTAAAGCTTTGCTCTGTTCAAAAGAATGGATTCGGGAAGTTTCAGTTTTTTCTTTCTACATGGGTTCGAGGATGTTTTCTCACAGCTGGCGGAGGACCCGGGCTACCAGGTCGCGTTCATTGTCGCCGAAGCGGACACGATAGCTTTGTGAGGCGGAGTCGAATCGTACGATTACGCCGCGGCCGAACACCTTGTGTTCCACTTCCGTGCCGACGGACATCGGTGCGTGGTCCCCTTCGCCGAGTTCTTGCTCAAGAAGTGCCACCATGTCGCGCGTGCCTTCAAAGAGAGCAGGATCGGGATTCCCTTCCACAGTCAGAAGCTCGTCGGGGATTTCCGCTATGAAGCGCGAAGGGTATTTCAGGGCGCCGTTGCCGTTGAGGTATCCTTCGGATTCCGAGAGATAAAGCATAGATGCGGCGCGGGTCACGGCCACATACATAAGTCGCCGCTCCTCCTCCTCGCCGTCCAGCCGTCGCTCGCGGATGGAGCGGTGGCTGGGGAATACTCCTTCGGTGAGCCCCACCACGAAGACCGTCGGGAACTCGAGACCTTTCGACTGGTGGATGGTCATCAGTCTGACCCTGGAGGCGTCGGAGAATGTGTCGGCATCAGTATATAATGCTATTTCCTGAAGATAGTTTGCCAGGGTCATGTCACCGTCGTCGATTTGTGACTGCTCGAACTCTTTCATCTGGTTTATAAGTTCCGAGAGGTTCTCAAGTCGTTCCTCCTGTTCGTCGAGCCGGTAGAGGTCGGCGAGTTTGCTTTCCACTAAAATCCGGTCAGTGAGTTCCGATACCGGCATCTGTCGGCTCCACATACGCGCGCTCTCGATCATGTCTATGAACCGGTGGAGCGTCGGGCGGTCGAAGCGCCTGTCACCTACGGCCATCTTCAGGGCGACGAAAAGCGGAACCTCTTTCTCCTGTGCCAGTGTGGCGAGAGCTTTCATCGAGGCTGCTCCGAATTTGCGCGACGGCAGGTTGATGATTCGTGAGAATGCCATGTCGTCATCGTCGGAGGCGATCAGCCGCAGGTAGCATATCACGTCTCTTATTTCCTTGCGTTCGAAGAATCTCACTCCGCCCCACACGGCGTATGGAATCTTGCGCTTGAGAAGTTCCTGTTCCACTCGCCTCGACAGGAAGGCGCTGCGGTAGAGCACGGCGAAGTCGCCGGGTTTCTCCCCGGAGGCTACGGCATTCTCGATGGTGTCGGCCACGTGCTGTGCCTCGTCGGCCTCGCTCTTCTCGTGGCGGTAGACCGTGCGGCGTTCGTTTAGCCGCATTGAGAACAGATCCTTGGGCACGCGGTTGCGGTTGTGGGCGATGATGCTGTTGGCTACGTCCAGAATGTCGGGTGTGGAACGGTAGTTCTGGTTGAGTATGATATCGGTATCGCAGCTGAAGTTGACAAATTTTAACGGTCTCGCGCCGCGCCACTCGTATATGGCCTGGTCCGGATCTCCCACCACGAAGAGGTTGCGGTGTCGTTCGGCAAGGATCTCGATCAGGTTCCAGTCGTCGATGGAACAGTCCTGTGCCTCGTCGATCATTATATAGTTGAGTTTGTCTGTCCAGTATTTCCGCGCTTCGGAGAAGTGGTTCAGTATGTATATCGTGAAGTAGATCAGGTCGTCGTAGTCAAGCACGTAGTGCTTAAGCTGAAGGCGCAGGTAACGGATGTTGGCATCGGGGCAGTCGGGTGAACTTGCCGGGAGGAGGTGTCGCTGGATGTAGGCGTCGATGCTGTAGGCCTTCAACTGCGCCACTTGGGTCAGGAACCGTTCGGCGGTGAGTTTTTTGCGATCAATTCCGAATTCCTCCATGGCCTGCTTGGCGAGAATGATGGAGTCTGCCTCGTCCATCACGGTGAAGTTCTTGGGGTAGCCGATGCGGTAGATCTCGCGGCGGAGAAATTTGACGCAGAAGCTGTGGATGGTGCAGATGAAGTCGTTTACACTGCCGCGGTCCACCATCTTTGAGATGCGCGATTTCATCTCCTGAGCCGCCTTGTTGGTGAAGGTAAGGCACAGGATATTGCCAGGCGAGATGCCGAGGTCGTTGACGAGAAACGCATATCGGTATGCGAGCACCCGGGTCTTGCCTGAACCGGCTCCGGCCACCACCCTGACGCGTCCTTCAGAGGATTCCATAGCCCGGCGCTGTCCGGCGTTGAGCTTCGTTTTCATCATTTGGAGACGCGGAGTGGTATGGTGAGAATCACTTTGGACCCATACTTATAGTTATGGTCGCACTTGATTGTTCCGCTCAACAGAAAATGGATCATGCGGCAGATGAAGCTTCCGGCATGGTCGTTGTCGGTGAGGTCGGTGAGGTTGATGAAGTCGTGGAACACACTCTCCTCTTCGCCAGGAGCTATGCGCAGACCAGTGTCGGTGATGGTGAATTTCACGTAGTCGTACTGGCTGTCGCGACGGCATGTGAGGGTGATCTCGCCGCGGGCGGTGAATCGGGCGGCGTTCTCGAGCAGACGGCCGAGCACATAGCTGGCACATTCGAAGTCGGTCTGGATCTTGAAGTCCTCTTCGGGATATATCACGTTTAGCTTCACGGCATCCTCCACCATCGGTGAGGCTTTTGTCACGGCCCGGCGCATCATTTCGTCGACTGAGAAGTCGGAAATGGCTTTTTCGTGTTCGGTTCGTCCGATCGAGGCGATATACAGGAGGTCGGTGATGATGCTTTCCATCATCTGTGACGCTCCGCTGCGGTAGTTCTTCTTGTGGAACGCAGGAATCCTCTTGTCCTCGGCCGCAATATTCTCCGACGGGCTGGCATAGTCGTAATAACGGAAATCGCGCAGACGGTCTCGTTCGGCGGCGAACGATTCCATGGCCATGCGCAGGTGGGCGGCGTTGGCGCGGTAACGGCTCCAGTAGAAGAGCAACACGATCAGGAGTATGAAGAAGAGCGCCCATCCTGACGATACGACCGCCATCATCTTTCGCGTGGAGTGGACTTCTGATTCGCGGGCCTTCAGCTCGAGAGCAAGCTTGTCTTTGGTAAGCGAGTCCACATCGTATCTGATCTGCAGTTCCCTGTACTTCTGCGAGGAGGAGATGGCGTTGAGTTCGGCGAGGATCTTGTTGTACTCCGAGAGGGCTGTCACGAGTGTGGCGCTGTCACCGGTATTGCGTGCCGCCTCGGCGAGCATGTCATAGAGCTGGCGTCGGTTGGGGAGAGCCTTTTCATCGGCTATATGGGCCTTGATCATAGGGATGGCTTCCGCGTAGCGGCCAGTGGCCATATAATAGTGTGCCCGGTAGCGTGGCAGTCGGTCGATGTCGTCGCGTATGTCGGGGTTGATGGAGGCGAGTTTCTCTACCTCGGCGTTCGCATTGGCTATCTGTTCGGGGGTCAGCGCCTTGTAGTTACGTATCATACGTCGCAGAGCCACATATTTGCTCGTCGACATGTCGTGGTAAATGCGTCCTTTCTTTTTATATGACTCCTGAAGCATGTCGCAGATCTTGAGCAGTTTTCGGTCTGCCTCCACTGCCCGCTCCGCCTCCCCGGCGTCGCTGTAGATGTTGGCCACCTCGGTGTAGACTATATTGTGGATGGCGTAGAGCTTAAAAGGATTGTTGCCGAGGAATTTCATCAGTTTGTCGAGATATTTGATGAGATTCTTGGAGTCAACATCGTTGCGGAGATATTCCACTAAGGTATATAGTTGCAGGAATTCCTGTTGAGGTGTCTTGTTCTTCTCTGTTTCGTAAGAGGCGAGTACCCTGGAAATGTCATCCTGACGCTCCTTCTCGGAGGCGTATTTCGACGACTTGGTGAGTCGACGCATACGGATGAAGACCAAGGTCTCTTCTTTCTCGCGGCTGTCGGGAAGTTTTCCGGCTTCTTTCTCGATGATGTCAAGCACATGGTCGGCCGACGAGTAGAGGGAGGTCAGCAGGCGTAACACATCGAGCTGCACCTCGGGCATTCCTGCCCGTTGAGCCGAGTCATAAAGCTGGCGTGCCACATCCCCCTGCTGTGCGCGGGGAACGAGGTCGAAGATGTTATAAAGTACCCGTACCGAATCGGCTGGTGTCTTTTGGTTGGCGAGATCCGCATAGAGTCCGTCGGCAATCGGCTTCCAGTCGGCAATCGCCCACGATGATAAAAACGGGAATGTCAGAAAAAACAGAAGTAGAATTCTTTTCATAAGTGTGGGTTGGAAAAGTCGCCCGGGTTCAGAGACTTACGGTCCTTCTCTCCGGTCTATCCTGCAAAAATAGCAAAAAAATCACAAAAATACCTTTTTTTAAGAAATAATCTCCCTAAAATTCGTAAATTTGCAAAACCGCCTCTTAAGTAACCTCGGTGCTCTGTCGGACCTGGAAGAGGTGTGGAGGTAAGATCAACAAAAGCGCGACAGCCTCGGAGAGGTTGTAATCTACAAGTCATAGCAGTATTTACCAGAACCATACAGACATGAAACGTTTCCTCTTTTTCCTCATTCTCTCCTTAATCCTTCCGGTAGCCGGGACACTGGCCGCCTCTGCGGCGCCGGCCCCTCAGCGCTATATACCGTCGCTTATCCGTATCTCCGACGATGCGGCTATCGCCGCGCTCGAAGAGGATGGAGCCAAGGTGTGGCACCGCCGGGGCGACATCATAATCGCCTTTCTCCCCGATGAACCCGCGACGGCGACCGGTGCGATGACCGGCAGTCAGCATAACGGAAGTGTTCCTTCCGCCATCCGGCGTGCGCGGCGTCTCCCAGGCGTGGAGCACATAGAGCGTTCGCGGCGTCTCAGCCCGTCGCTTGACACGGCCCGCTCGCACTTCGCCGCCGAGGATGTCCTCATAGGCAAAGGTTTTCCGCAACCCTACACCGGCAAGGGCGTTGTGGTGGGGCTCGTCGACATCGGTTTCGACCCTCTCCATGTCAATTTCCTCGCAGATGACGGTACCCCGCGTGTCCGCAGGTTCGTGACCATCAACGACACTCTCGCCCTGAAGAACGTGATGACCACCCGTGAGGAATTCGAGGCTGTCCGCACCGACGATCCCGACGAGTGGCACGCCACCCACGTGGCCGGTATCATGGCTGGCGGTTACAAAGACAACGGATTCAACGGTATAGCGTCGGACGCCGAGATCGTGGCATGCACCTCGTTGCTGTACGATGCCGGTATCCTTGCCGGCATAGAGGAGATAGTGGGATACGCCAGGTCGCAGGGGAAGCGCTGCGTGGTCAACCTCTCGCTTGCCGGATACATCGGGCCGCACGACGGCACATCGCTCTGCGACCAGTATCTCGCCATGCTCGGCGAAGAGGCTTTCATCTGCCTTGCCACCGGCAATGCCGGCGATACCTACAACGCTTTGTCGCAGACCTTCACCGAACAGCATCCGACTGCACGCGTGCGCATTCACTGCAGTGACTGGATGCAGTTCGACATGACCGGAGCCACCGACATCTGGAGTGTAGACTCCACCCCTCTCCGGGCAAGGATTCTTGTCTACGACGAGTACACCCGCGAAGTGGTGTATGCCTCTTCCGAGCAGGATGCGTCGATCGATTTTCTTTATCGCATCGAGTCCGGCTCGGATCCGGAATTTGCCCACTACTATGACGGCTGGATCGAACTCGAGGGCTGGGAGCGCGACCGGGAGAACGGACGTTGCCATCTTTTGTTGCAGTATGACGCACATACCGGCATAAGAGTTCCCGGCAAGCAATGGGCGCGCTACAACATAGCCCTCGAGGTGACAGGTCCCGCAGGCTCCGGAGTACAGATGTTTGCCGACGGACAATCCTCCCGCTTCGTCGGCTTTCCGGGTTGGCCGGGGCCGCATGCTGCGCTTTCCGTCAGCGACATGGCTGCCGCCGATCGCGTGATAGCTGTCGGCATGTACAACAGCCGCGCCCTGCTTCCCGTCATTGACGGCTCCTTCCGCGAAGCTTCCTTCGCGCCGATGACTGTCAGTAAATATACGGGCTTCGGTACTTTTGTCAACGGTCGCACCGTCCCCCACACCGTAGCCCCCGGCGGCGCGATAGTCTCATCCACGAGCGGACCCTTTGTCGAGGCGCACCCTGAAGCGGTGGCTTCTATGTGTGCCCGGTCGGAAGTAAACGGCACTACCTGTTATTGGGACAGCAACAGCGGCACCTCGATGTCGACTCCATACGTGGCCGGTTTCTTAGCCACCTGGCTTGAGGCCGATCCAATGCTTGAATACGACGACGTGATGCGGATTATCCTTGCCACCAACCGTCATGACTATCCGGACCCCGAAAATCCGCGTCACGGCCAGGGTTGGTTCGACCCTCGCGCCGGTCTTCAGGCAGTGGTGGAGCAAGCCGGCCTCACCGGCCTCTGGCCTTCCGCAAATAATGGTCCCCGCCTCGAATATCGCGACGGCAGCCTGACCATCTGGAATCCGGCCCGGCAGGAATGCCGTCTTGACCTGTACACTCCCGCCGGTCTTCTTCTTGCCACATACACCACGACTGCCCCTGCCGCAGATTTCCCAATCCCCGCCACAATCTCCGGTCTGATGATCGCCGCTCTGACCACTCCTGCCACGATCCAGACGATGAAGATAGGTATTAAGTCAAAGTGACAATTGTTTGCGAGATTTTCGTATGTAAAAGAATTATTTTTTGAATAGTTCCGAATGTGAGCCAAGCCTGAAAAGCGCATTCACATTATTTATCTCATCGTACCATACAAGGAGGAAATCGCCCTCAATATGTCATTCAAGGCAGCCGTCATAGCCACCGTGCAGTTCATGCTGTCGGTATTTTGCCGGAAGACGAATCTTATTTTTCAGCAAGTCAAGGACATAATTAAACGCCTAAAGCTTTCTGAAGTTATTTAAATATCGTTTTAGAGCTTGTCTGAAATTTGAGCAAAATAATGTTATAGGGCATAACAAATCCTCAGTCAAAGTGTTGAAGGATAAAACTATAATATAGTGTACAAAAAGAATCTCTATCAGACACAGTCTAAGAGTGTGTTTGAATTTAACTT
>DERZ01000020.1:0-486 GCA_002361155.1 Porphyromonadaceae bacterium UBA3327
AATATTTCTTACAGGAATACCTTTCTCTTATCACTTGCTTGAATTCCATATTCTCATTTTTTAGGTCATCCTTTTTATGTAACGTTTTTAAACCTATATTACGCTTATATACATCAAAAAAGTTGTTGAAAAGTTGTAGATATCCTGATTAAATGCTGTAGGAAAGACTTAAACAAGAGGTTTTGACCTCTCTTTGATTTCTCACATCTTATTTTATACCAGCATTTTTTAGAGTTATGCAAATTTATCATATTATTTTTTTACCCGAGTTTTTCAAGCCCTGTCTACAGAAAAAACACCATTTTTCTACAGTTTTCAACGTTATTTACAGAGGAATTTATTAACTTTGCACTTATTGACAGGGTGTAGATAATCAAATACATCATGCTGAAAATCAATACAGGATTTCTGACAGCATCTGTTGATAACCTCGACTTGAAATTCAATAACCGAGATTTCAAAATTTTAAGGCAATAAGTTATTGCG
>DERZ01000020.1:773-985 GCA_002361155.1 Porphyromonadaceae bacterium UBA3327
GTTATTGCCGGTTATCTACACGCTTTATTATTGTTGTTGTTAGTTTAATTATAATTTTAATTATTTAATTTTATAATAACATGAAAGAGAAAGAGGTCTCGGGTGCATTGCTCCGCGAAGAAATCGCACGGCTGAAAAAGGAGAAGAACGCGCTTATAATGGCCCACTATTATCAGCGCGACGAGATACAGGAGATAGCGGATTTCATAGGC
>DERZ01000020.1:1229-40768 GCA_002361155.1 Porphyromonadaceae bacterium UBA3327
GATAGCGGATTTCATAGGCGACTCCCTGGCTTTGGCGCGCAAGGCCTCGGAGACGGATGCCGACATCATACTGATGTGCGGAGTCCATTTCATGGGAGAGACGGCCAAGATACTTTGTCCCGACAAGAAGGTGCTGGTGCCGGATCTCGGTGCCGGATGCTCGCTTGCCGACAGTTGCCCCGCCGACAGGTTCGCGGATTTCGTGGCGTCCCATCCGGGCTACACGGTGGTGAGCTATGTCAATACCACGGCGGCAGTGAAGGCCCATACCGACATAGTGGTTACTTCCGGAAATGCACGTAAGGTGATAGACTCGCTTCCTGCTGATGAAAAAATAATATTTGGACCCGACAAAAATTTGGGCAGCTACATCAACAGCGTCACGGGCCGCGAAATGCTTCTGTGGGACGGCGCGTGTCATGTCCATGACCGTTTCTCGCTCGAAGGGATAAGGAATATGAAGGAGGAGCATCCCGGCGCCAAGGTACTGGTCCATCCGGAATGCCGGCGTCCGCTGCAGCTGATAGCCGACAAGGTTGGAAGCACCGCGGCTCTGCTCGACTTTGCCTCGACCGACGATGCCAGGGAGTACATAGTGGTTACCGAGAGCGGCATACTCTTCGAGATGCGGCGAAAATGTCCGGACAAAGTGTTTCTTGCCGCACCGGCGGATGATGCGGAATGCCAGTGCAACGAATGCGACTATATGAAAATGAATACTCTTGAGAAAGTTGCCAGGGCATTGCGCGAGGAAAGTCCGGAAATAAAAGTGGATCCGGAACTTGCCGCCCGTGCCCTGAGGCCTATAGAGAGGATGCTTGCCTTGAGCAAATAGAGGAGACCGATATACAGCAAAAGAGATGGATTCGGACAGAAAGAAGAAAGATATAGTGGAACTGACCCGCTGCAGCGCGGGGGAATTTCTACGCAGCGAGAAACTTCCCTTGCGTGTGCTGGCGGACAATGTCAGGTCGATGCACAATATAGGCTCTATATTCCGTACCTCCGACGCGTTCTGCGTGGAGGAGGTGATACTTGCCGGTATCTCCGGCACTCCCCCTCATCCTGAGATAGCCAAGACAGCCCTGGGCGCCGAGGAGTCGGTGCGTTGGCGTCATACGGATGACTCAGTGGCCGAGGCCGGGCGGATGCGGCAGGAGGGATGGAGGATTCTTGTGCTGGAACAGGCACACGGAAGCGTGCCCCTGTCGGAATTCAGTCCGGCAAAAGGGGAGAAATATCTGCTTGTTGTGGGGAATGAGGTCCACGGTGTGGACCAAAAGATAGTGGATATGTGCGACAATGTGATAGAGATTCCGCAATGTGGCGCCAAACACAGTCTGAATGTGTCGGCGAGCGCCGCCATAGCGCTGTGGCATCTATTCGCCGCTATCCGTTGAGCGTGCTGTCGATGGAGCGCATATATTCGAGATATTCGTCATAGTCGCGGATATAGTCATCTTCCGAATATTGTTTGGACGAAAGCACCATGCATACTGATCCGGAGGAAAAATTATCGAGTGTGCGCCAGTAGTTGACAGGCACATAAAGCCCCCGGTACGAGCGGTTGAGACTGAATTTGTATTCTCTGGTACCGTCGGATAGAGTTACGTCGAAACTTCCGCTTGCCGCCACTATCAGCGATTCGTTCTCCTTATGGGCATGGCTGCCGCGGACCACCCCTCCCGGAACATCATAGGTCCAGTAGACACGGGCTATGTCAAACGGAATCTGGTCGCAGTTCTGTACGAAAGTGAGGTTGCCGCGATAGTCCTCTATCTTGGGCAGTTCTATTATCCTTGGCAGTTCCATATCCAAAAAGTTTTATGAGGCACAGCGGTACCGCAAATAATCCAATAAACAGTTGATAAGTGTCACTTAAAAATTTTCTCAGCTACTTATTGAAACGGACACAATATGGATTTTAGCATAACGGGAGGTTAAAGAAAAAGGGAAGACTAATCTCTTCGACTTGCCTTCCCTCAAGATAAAATTAAAATTAGGTTGAATCAAAACGTCATACATGTTTCTCAAGTATAACTATGACACTACTTACAGTCAATATCCGCAATTGTAATCAATCAAAACAGATCTTGGCCTCAGCTCTGCGCTTGCAGAGCAAACGGAATTGACAAAATATACTGCTGTCAGTATCACTTGTATTCCTTAATACTCAACTTAAAATGCATTCGTCATGCCAATTTACCGTTGAATAGAAATATTAATGACCATTGTCATTTTTTTCATCAGTGAAAAAATGACCGCATCTCCATGCGATTTGAAAAGAAAAAATAAGTCTTTATAGCTTGAATTTTCTTTTGTACTTGCAAAAAATAAGAAAATATTTTTTAAATGCAAACAAATTGTAGTATTTTTTTAAATTTCAATTACAATTTACCATGTTTTTCTTTAAGTATTGGTCAATACAAGCCAGTCGTTGTGGATTTGTATCCCATAACGACTGGTAAAACTGCAAGAATTTTTACTTCGGTATTGAATGCGTGTTATTGAATCAGGGAGAGGGAGTCGGCCACTATGGTAGCTTCGGTCTCGATAGTGGGGTCGAAGCTGTCCTCTATTATTGCAGTCATTGAATCTGTCTCCTTACGCAGTGTGTCTTCCTCCACTGCCGGAGCTGCATCCTGATAGGTGAAGATGGGTTCTTCCCACACGGAATCCTCTTCTGTTTTTACGGAATCTTCCTCTACGTAGCCGGCGTTCGGGTTGAGGGTCTCGCTGTTGAGGGTGGTGATCATCATAAGCAGTCCGAAGATGAAGAATAACACACAGACCGCAATCATCATAATGTCGATTCCGAGAAGTCGGGGATGATGATTCCATTTATAGCCGTTGTTTCTGGTGCTACGGACCACAATCGCGGCGAGAGGCATCACCGAAAGCAGCAGCCATATCCCGCCCACTACGGCAAGACTCACGAATCCCACCTCCGGACCGAGCAGCCCTACCAGTCCCATAAGCACTCCCGCAAGGCCGAGAGTTATAAGAAGCCATGCGCAAATCGACAGCAGTGCCGACTTCGCGGTCTCACCGCTATTGAAATCGGCATAACGGTGGATGAAAGGGCGGATATAATATGCCTCGAAGTAGTCTTCATATACCACATTCGGGTCATAGAGGTTCTTGAGCTTGTCAAATCTCACCTTTTTCATTTTTATAAAGAGACTTCTCTATTTTGATTTAAGATTACAAAAATAGTTTAAATTTTTGAATGCTTCGGTATTTATTGTTAATTTTGTGGTGATAACAGAGGCACATATTTCTAAAAAGTTGGAAACTTGTGTAAAAAGAAAGTTTATGCAGAGAGAAACGGTTTTTGTCACCGGGGTGACAGGTTCGATGGGTGGCGCCTTCATGCGTATCTATGCTGCCGATCGGCAGAAATATCCATATAAGCTGAAAGTGCTTGCCCGCGACACAGCCAAAAGCAGACGAATATTACGCCCGTACCGGAATGACCCTGACATCGAGATAATATATGGAGATCTCCGCGACTCCGAAGTGGTGGCCCGAGGAGTGGATGGAGCCGGCTATGTGATTCATGTGGGAGGTATGGTGTCGCCGTCGGCCGACTATTATCCCGAGGAGACGATGGATGTTAATGTCAACGCGATGCGCAACATCGTGGAGGCGGTGAATCGTCAGCCGGATCCCGACAGGGTGCATGTGGTCTATATAGGCTCGGTGTCGCAGCTCGGTATGCGGCATGTGCCCCACCACTGGGGCAGAAGCGGCGACCCTGTGTGGGGAGCGGAGTTCGACTGGTACGCGCAATCAAAGATAGAGGCCGAGCGTGTGCTTGCCGAAAGCGGACTGAAGCATTGGGCATCTTTGCGCCAGACCGGTATTCTTGCTCCCGTAATACTGAAAAAGGGAAGCGACCCCATCACTTTCCATGTGCCCCTGAGAGGTGTGCTTGAATGGGTCACTGAAGAAGATTCCGGACGCCTTGTGGCGAACATACCGGTGGCCGGACTGCCCGAAAAGTTCTGGAAGAATTTCTATAACATAGGTGGTGGCGAGAGTTACCGGCTAACGAATTACGAGTTCATGTGCAAGCTGCTCGGAGCGCTGCACTGTCCCATTCCTGAAAAGGCATTCGATGCGCGCTGGTTCGCCACAAGCAATTTTCACGGACAGTGGTACGAGGATTCAGATTTGCTCGACGACTATCTCCATTTCCGTTCCGGAGAGAGTGCCGATGAATATTTCAAATCTTTGGCAGAATCCCTTCCCTGGTTCTACAGTCTTGCCTCTGTTGTGCCTGCCGGAGTAATCAGGGCGGCCATGCGGTTTGTGGCCGGAAGGAAGCCGTTCGGTCCTTTCTATTGGAAGAAGATAAACGACGGGAGGCGCATAAACGCGTATTTCGGCGGGATGGAGAATTGGAAGAGTCTGCGTAAGTGGGAGGATATACCTCGCGAAGAACTTGAGAATTTCACCCAGCCTCCGGTGCGTCTTGACCATGGTTATGACGAGAGCAAGGATGAGTCGCTGCTCGACATAGCGGATATGCGCGGTGCAGCCGAATTCAGGGGTGGAAAGTGTCTCAGCGGATCGATGACTCCGGGAGACCTTGACACTCCTCTCGAGTGGGAATGCCATGCGGGACATGTGTTCAAGGCAACTCCGAGAATAGTGCTCAAGGGAGGACACTGGTGTCCCGACTGCATGGGCCACAGATGGGAGTATGAAGAGGAAGCACGCCACAATCCTTTTTTCGCGCAAATCTGGAAATAAGCAAGTAAAATACTGAAATAAGCAAGTAGCAATTAAATAAATATGAGTATAATTTCAAAACCGGATTTTCATCCGGCCATGTTTTCCGCGCTCAGAAATTACTCCATGGATAAATTCCGCGCCGATCTTGTGGCGGGAATAGTGGTGGGCATAGTGGCCCTTCCGCTTGCCATAGCGTTCGGTATAGCGAGTGGAGTGAATCCGGCCACAGGTCTTGCCACAGCCATAATAGGAGGGTTCATAGTATCGGCCCTGGGTGGAAACTCGGTGCAGATAGGTGGTCCTACGGGAGCGTTCATCATCATAATCTACAATATCATACAGATGTACGGGCTTACCGGTCTGGCCATAGCCACATTCATGGCAGGATGCATATTGATGCTGATGGGACTGTGCAGGCTCGGAACAGTCATAAAATTTATCCCTTATCCTATAGTGGTGGGCTTTACGGCCGGTATAGCACTGACTATTTTCTCTACCCAGATACCCGACTTTTTGGGTCTGACACTTACCGAGGCGGCTCCGGCCGATTTCATAGGCAAGTGGAAAGTATACATATCAAGTATGGGCTCGGTTAACTGGATTACGGCGGCGGTATCGATCGTGTCACTGGCCATAATAATATTTACTCCAAAAATATCGAAGCGTATTCCAGGCTCCCTTATGGCCATTGTGCTGGTTACGCTTGCCGTCTGGGTTATGAAGGAATATTTCGGGGTAACCGGCATCACCACCATCGGAGACCGTTTCGGCGACATAAAGGGAGAGTTTCCGTCACCGGTTCCGTTGAAATTCAACATGGAGACAGTGAATATGCTTCTTCCTTCGGCCTTCACCATCGCCATGCTCGGGGCGATAGAGTCACTGCTCAGCGCCACTGTGGCCGACGGTGTGACCGGCGCGCGCACCAACTCAAATACGGAGCTTATCGGTCAGGGGATCGCCAATATGGTGGTTCCGGTTTTCGGGGGCATTCCGGTCACGGGAGCCATAGCGCGCACCATGACCAACATCACCAACGGAGGGCGTACGCCTGTGGCCGGCCTGATCCATGCTGTGGTGCTGCTCGCAATTTTTCTCTTTGCCATGCCTCTCATCAATTTTGTGCCGATGGCATGTCTGGCAGCCGTTCTGGTGATGGTGAGCTACAACATGAGCGGATGGCGCACGGTGGCAGGAATGTCCAATAATCCGAAGGGGGATGTATGGGTGCTTGCCGTGACTTTCCTGCTTACGGTGATTTTCGACCTCACGATTGCCATAGAGATCGGCATGCTGCTGGCTGTGGTGGTATTCCTGCGGCGTGTCACCGAGAATACAACAATCCGCGTCTACGGCGAACAGCTTGATGTGGCCGCCGACTCCGAGATGCGGAGTCATGAGGTGCTTGATCTGGCCAGGGGCGTCGCAGTGTATGAGATTGACGGTCCTTTCTTCTTCGGAGCGGCCACCAAATTCGATGAAATGATGCGTGTGGCTCCTCACGAACAGCCCCTCGTACGTATCATCCGGATGAGGAGGGTGCCGTTCATTGATTCCACCGGACTCCATAATCTACAGATACTCATAGAGTCGTCGCAGCGCAGTGGCATAGAGATAGTGCTTTCGGGAGTTCGCGACAATGTTCGCGACGCTATCCACAGATCGCATATAGACGCTCTGCTGCCACGCGAGAATATCTGCGACCATATTTCCAAGGCAGTTGTAGTGGCCAACCGGTTGGCCGAAAAGCGCGCGGAAATGGCCGTAGAATCACTTTCCGCAATGTGACGGCAGGATTTCGGATTCCTCCGGTACGGAAGGTATAAGAATAGCTGCGGCCTCTTCGGCCGTGACTATTCCTTTTTCGGCAGCCCGCTCACGAAGAAAATGTGCGGTGAAGTTGTCGGGGGCTCCGAGTCCGTGCAGTATGTCGGGAAACATGTCAAGCGATTCGGCAAGAATGAACATGGCTGCGGGATTTCCCGCCTCGGCAGCTTTCAGATAGCATTCCATGGCTTTCGAATAGTCGTAAGGCACTCCCCGTCCGTGAGCGTATGCGTTTCCGAGCAGGGTCAGTGCACGTCCCGTGCTGTCGGAGTCTGAAAGTCCGGTCATCAGGATGGCGAGTGAACGGTCGGCTTCAACAAGCCCTTTCTCGGAGGCACCGCGATAGAGCAGTTCCGCCCGGAGCGTATCGGCCGGAACCCCTCTTCCCTGCAGGTACAGGTCGGCGAGCATGGCTTCCGAAGTTGCCAGCCCGGCTTCTGTCCCTTTTTTCAGATAGGCCGCGGCTATGGAATCAGCATTCGCTGGCAGAAACACCCGTTCCGAATCGGCAGGAAAAAGCAATAAGTATGCTATATTGTTGAGAGCTTTCGGGTTGCCGTTTTCAGCTCCCTTGCGGAACCAGTAGATTGCCGAGTCCGGATCCTGACGCACGCGTTCCCCCCGGCGATAAAGATAGCCGAGATAATTCTGTGCCTCGCCAAATCCTTTTTCAGCCGATTTTATCAACAAAGAGATGGAGCGGATACTGTCACGAGGGATTGAGTCGTATCCTTGTTCGAGAATCACCGACATCCGGTAGAGAGCTTCCGGGTCTTCGGCTTCAACTCGTTTCTCGAATTCCGTGAACGAGCGCCGCGCTTCCGGACTCATGGCCGATACCGTCAGCGTGGAGAGCAGTCCCGGCATCAGGAGCGCTCCGAATATTTTTCTCATCTTCCCCATCCTGTCAGAACCCTTTCGGAGTGAGTGTCACCAGAGGGACAAGCATCTCCTGGAGTGAAATGCCGCCGTGCTGGAATGTTCCGGTGTAGTACTGTACATAGTAGTTGTAATTGTTCGGATAGGAGAAAAAGTCCTCGTTTGTGGCGAAGATAAAGATACTCGACAGGTTGGGAGCCGGTAGTCCGTATTTTTTAGGATTGTGGATTTCGTAAACCTGTTTGGGATTGTAATTAAGGTTTTTACCTACCTTGTAACGTAGATTTGTATTGGTGTTGCGGTCACCCACCACCTTGATGGGATTATCTACGCGGATAGTGCCGTGGTCGGTGGTGAGAATTACTTTATATCCGAGTTCGGCAAGGCGTCGGAAGATTTCGATTGCGCCGCTGTGTCGGAACCAGGATTCGGTGATCGAGCGGTATGCGGCATCGCTGTTGGCCAGCTCGCGGATCATTTTCGACTCCGTGCGTGCGTGCGAGAGCATGTCGATGAAGTTGAGCACAACCACGTGCAGAGGCATATCCTTGTTGGAATTGATGAGACTCAACAGTTTGTCGGACGCAGTGGAGTCATTTAATTTGTAGTAGGTGAACTTTTCCTTGCGCCGGAAGCGGTCAAGCTGAGTCTGTACAAGTTGCTTTTCGTAGACATTGAGACCCTCGTTCTCATCCTCTTCAACCCAGTATTCGGGATACATTCTCGCTATATCAGCCGGCATCAGGCCGGCGAAAATAGCGTTTCTGGCATATTGCGTGGAAGTAGGGAGGATGGTGGTGTAGAGGTCCTCGTTGACATTGAAAAATTCCGACACGAGGGGCTGGATCTCCTTCCACTGGTCAAGGCGGAAATTATCTATCAGGAAGAAGCATACCTTGTCGCCGTTGTCAAGCGGAGGAAACACACGGCGCCGGAATACCTCGTGGCTCATCAGCGGATGGTTGTCGCCGGTGATCCAGTCCTCGTAATTACGCTTGACGAACTTGCAGAAATTGGAATTGGCGTCGCGCTTCTGCATCAGCAGCATTTCCTCCATCGACGAGTTGTCGGTTTCGGCCAGTTTCAGTTCCCACCGCACCAGCTGGCGATATACCTCCATCCATTCCTCCATTGTGGCGGCGCGGTTGATGTCGCCGGAAATATGCTGGAACTCCTGACGATAGTCGCTCGAAGTCTGTTCGGTGACTATTTCCCGGCTGTGCAGGTTTTTCTTGATGGAAAGAAGTATCTGGTTGGGATTCACCGGTTTTATCAGATAATCGGCAATCCGGTTGCCGATGGCCTGGTCCATGATGTTCTCCTCTTCCGACTTTGTGATCATGATCACAGGAACCTCGGGGTGTCCCTGATTGATGAGATCAAGAGTCTCGAGACCTGAAATTCCGGGCATGTTCTCGTCGAGAAGCACCAGTGAGAATGGTTCGCGGTCGAGCGCGTCAATGGCATCCCGGCCGTTGGAGACGGTCGTGACATCGTAACCTTTTGCTTTAAGAAAAAGTATGTGCGGCTTCAGCAGATCAATCTCGTCGTCAGCCCAGAGAATTTTATCCATAGTCAATTATTCTTCAGATGTTTCCTCTTCCTCCTTCAGTTTCGCGGCGGGTACTTCCGCGGGAGTTTCCTCCTCTTCCGCAGATTTCTCTACAGCTTCTTCCGCAGTTTCATCGGGGAGGGATTCCTCGCCGGGTTCGTCGGGTCCGGTGTCGGCGTTGAGCACCTCTTCCTCTTTGGCGGCCACGGCGTCTCCCTCCTCGAAGCGGAAGTATTCTTCAAAAGAACGTCCCTCGCGCAACAGAAGTTCGAAATTAGGTTTGCTTATCATGATCGGACGCACTCCTTCCGGAAGTACCAGGCCTTTTTCGGCCATCACGGAGCGGTAGTGCTCGAGTTGCCGGAGATTGCCGAAGCCCTTGATGACAAGGAGCCCGACGTTTCCGAAACTCATAGGCTCGAGGTCGAAGTCGCGCACGGTGAAAGATGAGAAATTGAATCGCGCCACTTCATACAGAAGCTGGTTGGCGCTCACCGAGTCGCGCGGGAACGCGAGCACGAGATATTGCGGGGAATTCGGGTCTCTCTCGAAGTTTGCGGGCTGTCCGTCGGAACCGGTGGCCACGGAGTCGTTGGAAAGGCGCATGGACCATATCATTCCGCGCGAATTGGACAGACCTGCATGCGGCTTGCGTCCCGCCTTGAGTCCCTTGAGTATGCTTCCTGCCATAGGAGTCATGTCGGTGTCGGGCCATTTTTCGAGGAGATGGGTAAGCCTTTCCTGGAATTTTTCGGTATTTTCCTCCGTGAGGTACGACAGAGCGTCGATAAACACGAACTTGGGAAGAATCTTCGACAGCGGGTAGTCGCGTTCCATTTCTGCCGTGAGCCGGTGTACGGCTGCGTTGTCGTCACCGAGATAAGCTTCGTATGCCCGCGAGTAAATTTTCTCCTGCACGTCATTCATTTTCCTGAGATTGTCGAAATATTGCGGGTCGAGCATGGCCTGTCCGTAAGGGGAGTCGGGGAAATTGTCTATGATCATCCGGCGCCATTTCTCCGCTTCCGTCTTGTTGTTCTGGCGCACTGCCATCAGATATAGGTTGTAGTATACATCGAGACGGTAAGTATTGTCGGGATAGCGGTCGAGCAGCTCAATGAATTCGCGCCGCGCGGCGGCGAAATCCTCAAGTTTATCCTTGAGGATTATGCCCATGTTGTAGAGACCTTCCTGAATCACGTCGTTTGCCGTCTGTATCTCTTCGGGGGTCTTGGGAATCTGTTTGAGATAATATTCAGGTTTATGGGGGTCGTTTTCGGCCTCGAGTTTTTTCTCGGCCTCCTCTTTCTGTTCGGGTGTGAGGGTAGAGTCGCCCGGGAGTCCGGATTCTCCTTCAGTCTCATCCTCGAGACCTTCCTCTTCGGTGAGTGAGAAGGTTGTCTTGTTGCGCCGGCGCCAGTCATCTTCAAGCTTACGTGCGCCCCAGCGCCGCTGGAACTCGTTTTTGCCCTGGTTCTTTGTCATCGAGTTGTAGAAGTACCAGGACTTGTCCATATTGTTGATAAAGGTGTTGGTAGTGCCTTCGTCCTTCTTGATGTTTTCGGCGCCCTTTCCCTCCTGCTCGGCAAGGTAAGCCTCGCGGGCGGCTTCCTCCGCCTCTTTTTTCTCCTTTTCGATCAATTCTCTGGCGAGTCTTTCGGCCACTTTCATCTGTTCTTCGGGCGACATCCTGGATAGAGTCAGCAGTGAGTCCTGAAGCTGGACATTACCGGCATACACGGCGAGTTCGTCGAGCACGTCGCTGCGACGTTTAAGCGTCTTGTAGCCCGGATATGACTCGGGGAGCTGTGGAATGGCCTCGGCATAACAGGGCTGCGCCTTGACATAGTTGCCTTGGGCGAAATAGAGATTTCCGAGCGACAGCTGTGCGAGGGCCTTGTCAATGCCGTTGCGGGTGGATTTTTCCACGGCCGTCTGATAGTTCTCGATGGCTTTCACCGTGTCCTTTCGCGAGAGATAAAGGTTACCGATGGCGTAATATATCTGGTCGAGAAACTCGGAGTTTCTTGCATAGCGGGTCATGGCGCGGAGAGCGCGTACTTCGCCGTTGATGTTTTGCCCCTCGAAGACCTCGCTCTGCTTGATGCGGGCGTTGAATTTGGTACGGTAGTCGGTGCTTTGTCCGGCGCCGGCTTTCTTGAAAGCGGTGTAGGCGTTGCGACGTTCTCCCAATTGGGAATATACTTGTCCGAGCATGAACCAGAGGCGGTTGCGCTGGCTGCCGCGGGAAGCTTTGGCTGCCGCCAGAAGATACGGCACCGCATCCCTGTAGTTCTTTGTGCGTACGGCATAGTCGCCGTGAGCCATGTTGTAGAGGAGGCGCAGGTTTTTGTCGACGAGGTCTTTTTCCTTCACCAGGTGCATGGCGTTCTCAGCCTCGTAATTCCAGTCGAGTGCGCAGTAGCTGAGAGCCATCCAGAGACGGGCTTCGGTCACCACTTTCGGAAGCCAGGTGAAATGCTTCGAGATGTAGAAGAAAGTGGAAGCTGCCCCGAGGAAGTCACCGTTGAAATACTGTCCTTTTCCCAAGGTGATCCAGGCGTTGTGAAGGAAAGGATTGAATTCCTCTCGGGCGCGAAAGGCTTTTTCCTTGGCCGAACTTGTTTTTTTCTTAGGTTTTTTCTTGATGGAATGCAGCTGGATGGCCTTCTGCATCTTTTCGATGGTGCGCTTGAAGTCGCCGGTGGGTTGCGGCAGTTTCTCGTCGGCGCGTGCGGCGGCGGGGTGTATCATCACTGTCCGGGTGTAGTCATCCTGATAGGAACGTTCCATCTCCTTGAGCTGTTCGTCGTAATGGGTCTTGCCGTTGTAATAGACGTTGTAGCGCGTGGTGAACGCCTGCCAGTTGCGAGAGGCCGGAGTGTTGCGTTTCACTCCGCATGCCGCCAGCAGCACACAGAGAAGCATCGTTGTAAAAAACAGAGGATAAAAGCGCCGTTTCCGCATATCATTAAAACGCGTGAAAACCGTCGATATTACTCAGATTTCCGGCAAAATCGGAATCTGAAGAACACAGGAAACAACAGTTGCATGACGTATAAGATAAAATAAGGAAGGCCCTAAGAGCCTTCCTTATTTTTCCGTAAGTTTCCGGTCGGGCCGGAAACTGTCTTACTGAACCAGTATTTTTTTCACGGTGCCGTCTGACATCTTCACGATGTTGATGCCTTTGGCAGGTTTCTCAAGGGGTGTGCCGCAGAGGTCGAAATATGCTTCCGGCACGGCTTCTGCAGCCACCGTTTCGGTCTTGACTAATCCGCCTCCTTTGTTGAGCTCCATCGACACGCAGTTTTCCACGGCGCAGCGGGTGGGATCGGAACCGTCGAATGCGCTGAGCACAGCAACCACTTTCATATCTTCGCGTTTCCAGCTGGGGTCAAGCTGGAAATCATAGGTATAGCGGGCATGAAGACCGTCCCATTTAATAGGGGCTCCCCATGTGGTGTTCACGGCGCGGTTCACATGATGGTGTGTGAAATCGTGGATTGATCCCGCCTGGAATTTGGCCTTGATATTGTCCTCGACAAGGAAGAGTGTCAGGCGTGTGTCGCCGGCGAGAGTCCTTTTGTCTGCGCGTTCGCAGTAAACTCCTACACTTACGATGTTGGAATTCTCGTCCGGTTCGCTTAGTTCAATCTTCACCTCGGCGAAGGAGGGTATGGAGAGACGGTAGTCGAGCCAGTCGGTTATATCATCGCCCAAGGGAAGTTTCACCGGTATTACCTCTCCGGGGAAAGCCGTTCTGTCCATAGTCATGCCTGGAGCGAACGATCTGGGACCGCCATAAAGCCAGAGGTACTGGATGTCAGAGGGGATGGTGAGCCAGTCGGTTTCGAATCCGGAGTGGTGGCATACGGCTTCAGCTCCCGGATATTTGCCTGATTCGAGCACTTCATTGAGGGCAGCCGCCACCCGCGGACAGTTGGCGCATTGCTCTGTAGTGAATTCCTCGATGAAGACATTGCGGGGGAAGGAGTTCTTCTTCAGCTTGATATTCTTGTAAACGGTGTTGTTCGACATATCGGGGTCTGAATTACCCGATATGGAGCTGAGTGTAAATGTGATTTTTCTCTCGTACGGGTCAGTGGTATCAAGATTGAGGGGGAACGTGAAATCAAGTTCTGATTTCGAGCCCTGTCCGATGGATGAGTCGATATGGATTTTCTCGGTTTCGGTACCTTCCACTGTCATTTCGAGGTCGAAGCCGTTGATTGTCTCTGTGCCGAGATTGCGTACGGTAACTTTTCCCGACAGCGAATTGTCGGTGATTATGAAATATTCCGGAGTCTCTGCCGAAACAAGCGCGCCGTTGCGGGCCGGGTGTGCGCATCCCTCCACGAATCCTTCGAGACAGAGTGTGCCGATATGCGAGGCATCCTCCCAGTCGAAGTCACCTCCTTTTACCATAAGCGATTTCTCGCCTGGTCTGTCAAGGGAGAAGATGAATTTTGCCTCACCTGTCTGCCGGTAGGTGTAACCCATATAGAACCCCTTGTCCGACACTTTGTATGGATTCTTGAGTGTCACTTTGTTCCAGCCTTTGGAAAGGGACTTGGCCTCAACGAATGCTTCTGTTATGTTAGCGCCTTTGAGGTCTTCGCGGATCCAGACGGTGAGGTTGGAGACTTTGATCTTGCTGTTCATGGCCACACGGAGTGTGGTCAGGTCGCCGCCCGCTACCGTGGCGGCATACGAGGCGGGAATATAGACCGCGGCAGAGATGTCGACGTTCTCCATATCGTACGCGATACGGTTCTCTTTGGCTATTTCTCCGTAGCAGGGTCCTAAATGGTACGGCTCAGTCTGAGCCGATGCGTTGTTCCCTGCAAATGAGAAGCTGAGAAGGGTTAAAAGTGATGTTAAGGTAAATTTTTTCATACAATGTCCTGTTGTTGTTTATGATTTTATTGATGTTTGCGGATATGCGGTGTAATAAGAATTACATAAGATGTCATATAAGAATTACATAGATTCTCCTCTTAACCATTTTTTAATGGTCAGGGAGTCTAATATCGGCAAATTTATAAAAAAAAAGGAAATTTACAAAAATGAGTTTCAAAAAAGTGGTAAAAATATGAGTGCGTCTATAAATTTGGTCACTGTCTTAATAATTTTTTGTAATTTTGCTTTATTAATTATGAATTTGCTTTATGAGAGCAGGAAAATTTATTATGGCAATGGCTCTGTCGGTCCTTATCGTGTCGTGCGGCGCAGGCAGGAGCAAAGCCGGCGGGAATAATAATGACACGATGACGGATATTTCCGGACAGGAAGCCGCGTCGCGTGTTCCGGAGTTCTCGGCGGATTCGGCGTTTCTTTATCTGAAGCGTCAGGTGGAATTCGGTCCGAGGGTGCCGGGCTCGGAGGCTCATGTCCGTACGGCGGACTGGCTCTGTGGCGAATTGCAGCGTCATGGTGCGGAGGTCAGGGAGCAGAAGGCGGAGCTTACGGCTTTCGACGGCACAGTTTTGAAATGCCGTAATATTTTCGGAAGTTTCAATTCCGAAAAGAAGGAACGTCTGTTGCTTTTAGCACATTATGATACACGTCCATGGGCCGACAAGGATCCCGATCCGGCTAATCACGGCAAACCTATTGACGGAGCCAACGATGGAGCGAGCGGGGTGGCCGTGCTCCTTGAGACCGCGAGAGTCATCGGAGAGTGGAATCCAGGACAGGGAATCGATATTCTGTTTGTGGACTGCGAAGATTACGGTGACGAAGGTGATGAGGATTCATGGGCTCTCGGTGCGGATTATTTCGCAAGAAATCCCATCTATCCCGGTTACCGTCCGGAGAAAGCCATCCTTCTCGACATGGTCGGGGCGCGCGAGGCGCGGTTCCCTGCCGAGTATTTTTCGCGCGAGGCAGCTCCTGAACTTGATGATGCGTTCCGTGCTGCAGCAGCGGCAGCGGGTTACGGTTCCATGTTCCCCTTGGTGATGGGGGGCGGTGTCACCGACGACCATCAGAAACTTATCGAGCAGGGAATCCCGGCAATCGACATAATAGATTACCGTGACACGGGTTTTTGTCCTCAGTGGCACACAATGGCTGACAATATCGACAATATAGATCCGGCTGTTCTTAAGGCCGTAGGCCAGTCGCTGGTTCATTATCTTTATACAGTAAATAATTAAAAAACAAATATCTATGGATTTTATAGAAGAACTTACCTGGCGTGGAATGGTCCACACTGTCATGCCCGGCACCGAGGAGCAGCTCAAGAAAGAGATGACCACCGCATATCTCGGTATCGACCCTACTGCCGACTCTCTCCACATCGGCCATCTCTGCGGAGTGATGATGCTGCGTCATTTCCAGCGCTGCGGACATAAGCCTCTCGCTCTCATCGGTGGCGCAACCGGTATGATCGGTGATCCCTCCGGAAAGTCTGCCGAGCGCAACCTGCTTGATGAGGCGACACTCCGTCATAATCAGGAGGCCATAAAGAAGCAGTTGTCCAAGTTTCTCGACTTCGACAGCGATGCGCCCAACCGCGCCGAGATGGTGAACAATTACGACTGGACAAAGGATGTGACTTTCCTCGATTTCGCCCGAGAGATTGGAAAGCACATCACTGTAAACTACATGATGGCGAAGGACAGTGTCCAGAAGCGTCTCAATGGTGAGGCCCGTGATGGCTTGAGCTTCACGGAGTTTACCTATCAGCTCCTGCAAGGATTCGATTATTTCACTCTCTATCGCGACCGCAACTGCCGTCTGCAGCTCGGCGGAAGCGACCAGTGGGGCAACATCACTACCGGTACCGAACTCATCCGTCGCAAGCTCGGCGGCGAGGCGTATGCCCTCACCTGCCCTCTCATCACAAAAGCCGATGGCGGAAAGTTCGGCAAGACCGAGAGCGGCAACGTATGGCTCGACCCTGAGAGGACCAGTCCCTATAAGTTCTACCAGTTCTGGCTCAATGTCTCTGACAGCGATGCGGAGAAATACCTTAAGATATTCACTTTCCTCTCCAGGGAAGAGATAGAGGCTCTTGCCGCAGAGCATGCCGCCGACCCGGGAGCGCGTCCAATGCAGCGTCGTCTGGCGCGCGAACTCACAGTGATGGTACACAGCGAGGCTGACTATGACGCGGCTGTCGCCGCATCGGAGATTCTTTTCAGCAACAAGGCCGCCGACGCGCTGCGCAACCTCGACGAGCGCACGCTGCTCGATGTGTTCGAAGGTGTGCCACGATTTGAAATCGACCGTACCGAACTCGAGGGCGGCATACCGCTGCTCGATCTTCTCGCCGTCCGCTCCCAGGTGTTCCCCTCCAAGGGGGAAGCCCGCAAAATGGTGCAGCAGGGCGGTGTGAGCGTCAACAAGGTTAAAATGACCGATCCTGCTGCAAGTGTGGACACTTCGGCTCTGCTCGGCGGGAAATATATCCACATTCAGAAAGGGAAGAAAAACCATTACCTTCTGATAAGTGTCATTTAAAAATTAGTTAACGTATAAGTGGATTTTTTTAGTTAATGCCACTTAGCCAAATAAATTATTGCAATGATTCCTGCCACGGCGATTATCCATACAAGAAATTCGGAACGTTACCTCAGCGAGGTGATCGATTGCCTCATGGACTTCGATGAGGTGCTTGTGTGCGATATGGAGTCGTCGGACCGGACTCTCGACATAGCCGCGCGGAAAGGATGCTCCATAGCGTCCTTTCCGCCTGTCGGCTTTGTTGAGCCGGCGCGGGATTTCGCCATGACCCGGGCACGCCATGACTGGGTGTTCTTTGTTGATTCCGACGAGATTGTAACTCCGGCGCTCGCGCAGTATGTGGCGGATTTCATAAAGAATCCGCCCGAAGGCGCGGCCGCGCTCAGAGTGCCGAGGCGCAACATGCTGCTCGGCAGATGGGTGAAGTCCACATGGCCAGATTTCCAGACGCGGCTGCTCGATCGTCGCAAGTGCGACTGGCCCCCTTTCATCCACTCGCGTCCCGTGGTGAAAGGCCTTACCATGGATGCTCCGTTGTCGGGGGCCGAGACCTGTCTTGTCCACAAAGCTCCGTCGCTCTCGGAGGTGATGGAGCGCGCCGACAGGTATACCGACCGCGAGGTGGAGCGGCGCGGCCGTGCCGGCCACTGTCCCGGCCTTGCCGCCATGATCTTTAAACCGGGCTGGTATTTCTTCCGCTCCTATATCCTCCGCGGAGGTTTTTTATGCGGCATCCCGGGCTTTGTGGAAGCCTGCAACAAGGCCTACTACAAATTCTATACCCTCGCCAAGCTCTACGAATCCTCCGGCAAGCCCACATCCCGCTAATCAGATTATTTCGCGAAAAAGGCGGTTGAAGCTGGCGAAAGAAGCCTGATTCAATTCGGCTGTCGGGTTTTTTATCCAGTAGAGAGGTATATCGCGGTAGGCGGAAGCCCACAGCGAGAATGTACTTGGAGCTCCCGCGAGCAGATCGCAGTGCGACAGAAGGCAGAGGTCCTCGCCGGGATTGCCTTCGGCGAAGATGAACTCCGCATCCGGGACAGCATCCATGTACATCCTCCTGTCTATCTCCCGATCATTGCCGCAGACGTAAAAGATAATCTCCCTGTCAGGATAGAGCGCGGCAATCTTCCGTGCCACGCCGGCATACTGCCGGTCGGAGTAAAAGTATTTTCCTTCTTGCCATCGTGAATAGTCTCCGCGCCGGACATGGATTCCGATCCTGAATCGTCCAGAAGCGACCTCCAGCAGCGGTGCGACTTTCTCCTCCACCCCCGGCAGAAAAGCGAACAGCTCCAGAAGCTCATTCTTATATCGCAGAAAATCGTCATAATGCCTCACCTCCCAGCCGCGCACCATCACATTCCTGTGAGCGAGGATAATACTCTCCTTGCACCGCCGGCTCTCCTCCCCCTCCCCGGGGTCATCATAATCCACCACAGGCATAAGATGCAGAAAAGCGGCCGCTTTCGACAGCAGATAGCGCAAAGGATTATGCCGCCGGTCGCGGCTTATCCGGAAATAAGGATACTTATAGCACAGGCGTGAAGACACGCACTCCCGCCCATGTCTGCGGGCAAAAGCCCTGACATGCCCGAACTGCAGGATGTTGTTGCACATCCTCCCCTTGTCAGCCGCATAAATCATCATGCAAAGATAAGAATAAAAATCCAGAAAGGCTGAGTATTTGGAAAACTTGGAAGGAAAAATTAAATTTGCAGATAAAGCCGCCGGTCATCTGCTCGGCAACCGCCTCGCCCCGCGTAGAAATTTGCGCGCCGCACTGGCGCGCGAAGGCTCAGATTCTGATTGTTATGAGGCGGTAATCTTTTCGCCGCTTATTTGCGGCGAAAAGGCCTGATCAGTTTTTTGAGGGTGGCGAGGAAGATGTCTTTTTTCCAGAGAAAGCGGCGGAGCGTTTTCAGCGCGGCGGCTTCCATCGCGGCTTCATCTTCGCCGAGTGCGCGGGCGTAGGCCCGCGCGAGGCGCGCAGTCTCCTCGGGGACGATGTTGATGCGCCGGAACATGGTCATCATCCTGCGTCCTGACCTCACATTGAAGTCGGTACGGTTCACATCGACAAAGGTAAAGGAGCCGCCGTCGCGTCTCAGCAACACATTCCCCGGCGAGAAATCGCGGAACAGCACGCCGACCTCGGTGAGCCGGGCCATCTCCCGCCCGAGCGCCTCCACCAGTTCATCGCGGTCTTCGCGCCTCTCCCAATATCGGATTTCCTCGGCGTCAGCCAGATGAACACACACATAAAGAGAGCGCGCGAGCCGAAGGCCTCCCCATATCCTCTCCTCCAGATGCGCCAGAGGTGCCGGGGTAGAAATCCCCGAGGAGAGCAGTCTTTCGGCATTGACAAAAGATTTCAAGGACTTGGGACGGGCCAGCATCCCATAGATTATGCCGCGCAACGCTCCCGGTTGCCTGAACATCTTGACATTGGCTGTGACGCCGCACTTCAGCGGCACGATATAGATCGGGTTCCGTCCGCTGTAGATCAGTTGCGCCTCCGCCGGCAGTCCCTCCGCCAGCATCCGTCTGCACAGCTCCTCCGCCTCTCTCTGCGCCGCCGTCAGTTTTTTATCCTCCATCAATTCCATTCCCAAATTTAGCAAATTCCCATTACATAAGCAAGCCGGACTTCCCGTATAAAAGGTGGCGGGCGAGCGCGGCGGTGTGGGCGGGGGTGGTGCCGCAGCAGCCTCCTGCTATGGCGGGGATCCCCTCTGGGAGGAGGGAGAGGAGCTCGGCGGCGAAGTCATCGGGGCCGAGTCCGTAGCCTCCTTTGGCGTCGGGGAGGCCGGCATTGGGGTAGAGGATCAGGGGGAAAGGGCTATGCCGCGTCAGGTGCCGGACTGGTCCGGCGAGGGATGCCGGACCTTCGGAGCAATTGAAGCCTACGGCAGCCGGTGCGTAGGGGGCTGCCGCAGCGAGAAATTCTTCGGGTGAATGCCCGGACAGCAGTCTGCCGGTGGCTCCGGAGATTGTGGCGGCCACGGTCACGGGGACCTCCTTTCCGTTGCGGCGCATCGCCTCCCTCGCCCCGGCGAGGGCACAGCCCGCGTCGGCGGCATCCATCACGGTCTCGATCATCAGCAGGTCCACTCCCCCCTCGATGAGGGCGGCCGCCTGATCGGCGTATGCCTTTTGCCGAATTTCCGGACCGACGGGATGTTTGTCCTCAGAGGCAGAGGAGAGGGGGTCAAATGCCGGTCCCATCGAACCTCCGACGAAGCGAGGGCGCGAAGGGTCGGCATCCATGCAGGCATCGGTGCGCTCCCGGGCGATACGTGCTGCCGCTATGTTCATCTCCCTCACGCGCCCGGCGGTTTCGTGCCGGCGCTGCGACAACTCATTGGCCGAGAAAGTATCGGTCTCGATTATGTCGGCTCCCGCCGCGAGATATGCGTCATGCACTCGGGCCACGAGTCCGGGATGCGTCAGTGAGAGCATGTCGGGATTGGAAGTGCCATGTCTCAGCAGCATCACCCCCATCGCGCCGTCGAGAAGAAGCACCCGCTCCCTCAGTATCCTTTCAAAATCATCAGCCATCGTCCTAAGCTATTTCAAGGGCAAAAATAATAAAAAGTCTATTATTTTTGCTGCAAATTCAGAAAAGAGGCGCATTTTTCGTGAAATGCGCCTCTTCTCATCAATAATGCGTTTGCCGTAAAGCAACGCCTCATGCCGTTCTTCAACCGCTCGAACAATGAAGACTTGATTCTCGCGGTGCAGTCAGCGGGTGTCAGCAATGGGCGCAACGGATTCAAGAAAGACAAATCCGGCGAGAAACTTGCCGAGTCGGTGGAAGACCTGCTCGAACACCGCACCGACGGCACCGATGCTTTCGATACTCTATACATCGGTTGCGAAAAATTCCCGTTCCACGATTCTTTCTCGCTGTCGATGAGCGGCGTTCTCTGATTCAGTTATGAGGATATACGCCCTACAACCGAGCTGTTTCCCTTGAAGTTCAAAGAAGAATCCACTGTCCGCTCCTTGCTGTGCCGGAACGAGATAATTTTCCGGTTCTTTTCAATTCGGCAATTACGCGGTCAATACTGCTTTTAGATTGATTTGTAGAATTTGCTAATTCCGCTATGGAGATTCGCTTATTAGCTTCAATTAACGTCAGCACCCTTTTCGACAGCGATTTTTCGGCGTTATCAACGTCATTTGACGTTGATTGACGTTGATTGACGTTAATTGGAAGTTCAAATACGACTTCCGACTTTGTGATGTCGCTACTTATATAAACCTCACAGTTGGTAATATTCTTCCATGTGAGTATCTTGTCAATACCATATCCACCGTTCTCTGAAATTTTAGCCAACTTGAAGAATCGCAATAAATTGGGATTGCGCGGTTGTGAAACAATTGTGCGTCCGACTATATCAAGGTTTACAGGGAAGCTACCGGCATTTTGAAATTGCAGGCTATTGTCATATGCCCGGACCGTCGAGTGTATTTCACTGAAATAGTCTGCATGAGCCAGCATATTGACAAGCGCCTCGCGAATGCAGTATAATTGAGTGTTATCATCAGGGGCAATACCATCTGCTCTTGGAGAATACGGGTTGTCAACTCGTGTCCGAAGACGTTGTAATATAACTTTGTAATACTCCCAAATATTTTCCTGCTCCTGAAGCCTGAAAGAATATCTTCTCTCAGCTTCTTGAATCGTCGCACCGGGAATCTCCATGTAGTCAATTAGGAAATCGGGGTTGCAACGAAGAATAGCTTCTATTTTGCCAAACATGAATAAGCCACCCACGGTTAGCAACCCATTAATGATTATTCCGGTCTTTACTGCAAAATCAGAGTCCGACAATGTATTGTAAGGCAAAATTGGGTTAAATGCGCGTAAGTATGCCCGAAAATCTTGAAACGAGTTTTGATTGATGTCCTCGAATGATGTCCCGAATACAGCTTCATTTGATTTCTTTCCAAAAGCTTGGTCGCGTTGCATTGCCCGCACTTCATATTCGGTCGCTCTTTGGTCACCGCTACCCACTCTGATATAGGTGTTGGTTGGCACACTGATGTAAATGGGCTTGAACTCTGACATGGGAATGTAAAATGCCAATACTGTTTTCCCGTTGATTACGAATCGTTCAGCTTGTACCGATATGCGTTGATTAAATTTGCCGTTTGAACGCAGCACATTGACAAAGTCCTGTTCAATTTTCTCGACATGATCTACGCCTTGAATCTCATAGACGGATTTTCCTCCTGCTCTTTTTTCTTTTATGCCGAATACAATCCACCCTCCGTATGAATTTGAGAATGCGCTGACTGTTTCCCAAGCATTCTTGGGAATCTCGCTTTTGGCCTCCTTGACTTCAAAGTCATTCCATTCTTCGCCGTTCAGTCGGCTTAACAATTCGTCCTTAGTCATTCAGTTCTGGTATTTTGCAGTGCAAATTTACGAATTTTTCAGTGATTAGCCTCTCTCTTTCAAATATTTTCGCTAAATTTGCCATCGGAAAGGTTTCGACCGTTCCACAACATATTGGAAAATAAGAAGCGTTATGCGTATCTTGTAGTTTGAGAACGTAGGAAATTCCAAACATGTGCGAGAGATAGCATAGTGGTTCTCACGCTTATAGCGTGGGCTACTATTGTTACATCTGCACAAATGGTTTCCTACGACCTTCAAACTAAGACGTGGCATAGTTGGCTCACGTTTTCTTTATATAAACCTCTCTCCCCTGAGCCAAGGTGAGAAAATGAACTAATAAGTATGAATAAATTCTACTCGCTGCTTGGTATGCTGTGTTTTGTGGCGGCTACGGCATTTGCAGATGAACCGCAGCCACCGGCACGGAATCATCGGAGGACATGAATATGTGGATTTGGGACTTCCAAGCGGCACGTTATGGGCTACCTATAATGTAGGTGCGACTTCCCCTTATGAAAAAGGCCAGTACTTTGCATGGGGAGAAACGGAGCCTCGCGAAGACTTCTCATGGGAAAGCTACAAGTTCTTTGAAGGGTATGAAGCGGATCCCAATAAGGGTTCATGGGCCGTTCTTGAGAACATCGGCACTGACATCTGCGGAACCGAATATGATGCGGCGCGTTATCAGTGGGGCAACGGCTGGAGGCTTCCCAATGAACAGGAACGCTATGAGCTACGGATGTTATGCTGGAACAACGGACCGTCTGAAGAAAACGGAGTCCGTGGTGTAAGGATATATGGACCTAATGAACATAGCATATTCTTACCTGTATGCGGATTTGGTTTATGGAATGGCGAACAGGATCCATTCCATAATACCGATGGAGCTTACTGGACCGGTGTCGAAGATCCGGATTATGGTTATGATGGCACACCAATTGACCCCAGTAACTATGCAAAATCTTTATTGATTGATTTAAGCGGATTTACAAGTTCTAAATCAAGAAAAGCAGGTGGACTCAACATCCGTGCTGTAGTCAATCCAAAAGAGGCGGGGGTAAATCCCCTTGTCTATGAAAGGAATAACATCGCCATCTCATTCCAAAATGGGAGTATCATAGTCAGCGGAACCGACAATAAATGTACACTTGAATTGTTTGACCTTTCGGGGAGAAGCATAATCTCGGCAACTGTCGATAACGGCATCTGTCCGTTACCCTCTCTGTCAAATGGCATCTATCTCATTTCGGTAACGGACGGCGCATCATCAAAAACTCAAAAAGTGGCAATAAAATGACATGCAAATTTAATTCCGTTCTCCTATCATTACTCGCGCTGATCTTTCTCTGCGGTCTTGATTTGTATGCACAGTCTACCGGCTCAAATCAAATTATTTCTTCCGGCTTTGGAGAGAATCTTTCGACAGGATGCCCGAGGCTTCAAGTCATCGAGGATATGCTGTATGCACCCGGTCCTAACGGCATAATGCGTCGGGCCAAAGGAGAAACTGCCAAATGGGAACCTTTCGCTATGCAGGGCATAAACGTCATAGATTTCCGTATTTCCGGTGAGGAAATTATTGCTTTCATAGTTCCTGAGGAATATTCTCAGATAACCGATATGGATTTACGCACGGTAACCCGACTGGTAAAAGGTTATGTATCAGGAGTTGATTTTATCGATATTACTCCGCAGGAAATGGAGTATAGTTATAGTGGACATACCTTGACTTCATTGTCTGCTATGGCGCAGCATCCAACAGATAAGAATTGTGTGATGATTATGGGACACGCAGGAATCATGAAATCAAAAGATTTTGGTAAAACGTGGGAAAAACTGTCACATTACGGAGCTTTATATAATCCACACTCTTTCCTGGGTTGGCATCCACAAAACCCCGATATACTGTTTCTTACTTCGGAATCATTCATTTATGTCGGCATGGTGTGCAGAAGTATAGACGGAGGTGCAACATGGGATATATTTACTCCGGATCCAAACAGTGAAAGTAGCTGCCATTGCATAGCCTTTGACCCTGATAATGCAGACCATCTTCTCATCAGTGGAGAATATAAAATTTATGAATCTTTTGACTGCGGTGAGACATGGGATATAATATTTGACGAATTGAACAAGGGAGACAAATCGATTCTCGGGTATTCTTATAATATCATGTATGATCCGACCGATTCAAATCATTCAACTGTATACGCTGTCGGTCATGCCAATGGCTGGCCTCCAAGAAATATTGTTAGATCGGTTGACAATGGAAAGACTTGGCAACAATGTATGACATATGATTTCGAAAGCGACATGAACTTCTACTATGATGCGGCGCTCTTTGACGGAAAGATTTGGATTTACGATTATAAAGATATTGTTTACTGGAATATCAGCGGCAGTTCCGGTATTGATGATTCCATCATCGAAAATTCGCAATTGCCCATTTATTACGACTTGAATGGTATACGGCTCAGTTCGAGGCCAAAATCAGGAATCGTAATCGAAAAACGAGGTAAAACATCTAATGTAATCGTGTTATGAAAAACGTGTTGCTCGTACTCTCGCTTGTCTGCTGTTGTTCTATGGCAAACGCTTCCATTCTCGGTATTCTCGAAGACACCAATTTCCCTGTTGGTATTTCGGGTGAACGCGATGGGGTACACAGGATGGAGGTAATCAATGGTGAGCTATATGCCGCCACCGAGAAAGGCATATATAAATATTCCGAATCCGAGAACTCATGGAGTATATGGGCTCTGCCAGATGTCAATGTCATGGACTTCAAGGTAAACGGCGATGACGTGGTGGCGATAATTGTGCTCCAAGACCAAAAAGGATTTCGAGCCGTTGAGTTGGCGAGACTTATACGGTTCAACCGCAATCGGTCGGAATGGGAAGATATAATGGATGCAGGCATGGGATATTTCTGTCACGACCAATTCCTTACCTACGTAATGCGTATTGCACAGAATCCCTCGAAGCCTGAAATGTTGACAGTTGCCGCATATCCCGGCATCTGGATTTCCAAGGATTTCGGCACGACATGGAATTTCAAATTCAATTGGCTTTACGGCTATAACGAAAACCAATTTTTAGGCTGGCATCCGGTCAAAAACAATGTACTGTTCTACACGTCGGAAAGCGATACACTCGCAGCGCAGATTTTGCGGACTGAAAACGGAGGCAACGATTGGGATATAATCAATCCCGACCCAAACGGTGACAACTCGTGTCACAATCTTGCATTTGACCCTGACAATGCCGATCATATCTTGTATTCGGGGGAGGGTTGTATCTTTGAATCAAACGACTGTGGCAAAACATGGCAATGTGTTTACCGTCAGGAAGACCTTAAGGATGAAACTGAAATAGGATATGCCTATAACGTTATGTTCGACCCTGAAAATACCAATATTGTATATTGTGTGGGGGCTTGTTCTATCCATCAGGATATTCATATCTTCAAATCCGCTGACAAAGGTAAAACATGGACACGTATCGCACGTAGTAATTTATTCGATACCCACGAATACTGGCCTTATGAATCGGTGCTTTTCAACGGAAAGATATACCTCTATATGCAGAAAGGAGTGTTTACATACAATCCTTACAATAATTCAGGTGTAGAGAACATCGTGACCGAAAGCAACAACGGTGCAGAAACGTGCTACGACCTATCAGGCCGCATAGTTTGCACTCCACAACCGGGACCAATCCTCATACAGCGTGGTAAGAAAATCATTGTAAAGTAGACGATGAAACATATCATTCTCGCCGCGATAACCACACTTTCAGTTATCACCGCCAATGCACAAGACATTGACGGTGATGTTCTGCCCTCCGACCGCAATCACTGGACAATAACCGTAGCTTATGATGCCTCCATTCCGGGAAAATGGAAACTTGCAAACGGCTCATTCAAGATGGTCAAGCCCGGCAGTGGTATAAGTGTCGGAGCTGATTATATGTGGCTCTTTGGCAAAAATTTCTTCTTTGAACCCGGTGCTCGCTTCTTTATTGACACAGCGTTATAAAACGTCTGGAACCATGCGTAATAGCCTGCGATTGCTATTCCCCATCCTAAATAAGCCTTAAGTTTCTTTTTCTCCATTACTCTTGCAATCAACGGAAAAAGTCAATCTAAATTGCACATTATCTATAAGATTTAAAGAATATCACGGTTGTTTGAAGTGGCTTTGCGATGGCATTCATGTTGGGAGAGGTACTTTGTCGAGAAGAAGCACCCGCTCCCTGAGTATCCTTGCAAAATCAGCAGCCATCATCTTAAGTTTTTCGCAGACAAAAATAATAAAAATCTGTCTTCATCAGCGGCGGAGGACCCTTTTTTAGGGATTTGGCGAGAATCGGGGCGGAAAATTTTGCCGTTTTTGAAAAAATTAGTATCTTTGCAGTCGCAAACAAAAATCGGGGTGTAGCACAGTTGGTTAGCGCGCTACGTTCGGGACGTAGAGGTCGGGCGTTCGAGTCGCCTCACCCCGACAGGAAGCCGAGGGAATCAATGGTTCCCCCGGCTTTCGATATTTTCGGGAATACCCTCTCGGTCTCCGGCACTGTTCCGGGGCGGGAAGAAACAAACAAAACGATGAAAGAATTCAAGCGTACACTTATCACCACGGCCCTGCCTTACGCCAACGGGCCGGTGCATATCGGCCACCTGGCCGGAGTCTATGTCCCTGCCGACATCTATGCGAGGTATCTCCGTCTTAAGGGAGAGGAGGTGCTGCTCATCGGCGGCAGCGACGAGCATGGCGTGCCTATCACCATCAAGGCCCGCAAGGAGGGTGTCACCCCCCAGGATATAGTGGACCGTTATCACACGATAATCAAAGATTCGTTCGAGGAGTTCGGCATATCGTTCGACGTGTACGGGCGCACCAGCTCCAAGACGCATTCCCGTACGGCCTCCGATTTCTTCCGCCGCCTTTACGACAAGGGGGAATTCGTGGAGAAGACCTCCATGCAGCTGTACGACGAGGAGGCCGGCCAGTTCCTCGCAGACCGCTATGTCACCGGCAAGTGCCCCCACTGCGGTGCGGAAGGTGCATACGGCGACCAGTGCGAGGCGTGCGGCACAAGCCTCAACGCCACCGACCTGATCGATCCCCGCTCGGCAATCACCGGCAGCGTCCCCGTGATGCGCGAGACCACCCACTTCTATCTTCCCCTCGACAAGTGGCAGACGCGTCTCGAGAAATGGATTCTCGAAGAGCACAAGGAGTGGAAACCGAATGTCTACGGACAGTGCAAGTCCTGGCTCGACCTCGGTCTGCAGCCCAGGGCCGTGAGCCGTGACCTCGACTGGGGTATCCCTGTACCCGTGGAGGGTGCCGACGGCAAGGTGCTGTACGTATGGTTCGATGCTCCGATCGGCTACATCTCAAACACCATCGACCTCGTTGGCGATGACTACGAGAAATGGTGGAAGGATCAGGATACCCGCATGATCCATTTCATCGGCAAGGACAATATAGTGTTTCATTGCATCGTTTTCCCCGCCATGCTCATGGCCGACGGTTCTTTCAATCTTCCCGACAATGTTCCCGCCAACGAATTCCTGAATCTCGAGGACGACAAGATATCCACCTCGCGCAACTGGGCGGTATGGCTCCACGAATATCTGCGCGACTTCCCCGGCAAGCAGGACGTGCTGCGCTACGTGCTCACGGCCAATGCACCCGAGACCAAGGACAACAACTTCACCTGGAAGGATTTCCAGGCGCGCAACAACAATGAGCTTGTGGCCATCCTCGGCAATTTCGTGAACCGTGCCATGGTTCTCGACCATAAGTATTTCGCTGGAAAAGTGCCTTCCTGCAGCCAGCTCGGCGAGATGGATCTGGCGGTGATGGAAGAGGTGAGCGGGGCCTGCGCTGCCGCAAGCGACGAACTGGACCATTTCAAATTCCGCGAGGCTCTCCGGCAGGCTATGAACGTGGCCCGCGCCGGCAACAAGTATCTGGCCGACACCGAGCCCTGGAAACTCTGGAAGACAGACCCTGAGCGCGTGGGTACCATCCTGAACGTGGCGCTCCAGATCTGCGCCAATCTCGCCGTGCTGTTCGAACCTTTCACTCCCTTTATGAGTGCGGACCTCTGCAGGATGCTCGGTCTCGGCAAAATCAGCTGGAACATGCTCGGACATTTCGATCTTCTCGCCGAAGGCGCGGAGGTGGCCGAGCCTCACCTTCTTTTTGACAAGATCGAGGACGCTCCGGTCGAGGCCCAGGTAAAGCGCCTGCTCGATACCAGGACGGCCAACGAGCTGGCCGGATGGTCTCCGGAACCGTTAAAGGAGGAATGCTCTTTCGAGGATTTCGAGAAAGTGGACATCCGTGTGGGAAAGGTACTGAGTTGTGAGAAAGTGAAAAAGTCGAAGAAACTTCTGCAGTTCCTTATAGATGACGGAATGGAGAAGAGGACCATTCTGAGCGGCATAGCCCAGAGCTACGAGGATCCCTCGGTGCTTGTGGGCAAGGAGGTATGCTTCGTGGCCAATTTCGCTCCCCGGAAAATGATGGGTATCGAAAGCCAGGGCATGATCATGAGCGCCGTCAATCCCGACGGAACCCTCACGGTGATCTCCCCGTCGGCCGAAGTGAAACCGGGCGCGCAGGTAGGATGAGCGCCGTAGATCTTTCTTTCGACAAGAGCTGTCGGCTCCATCTCAAGTCGATGGTCGACAATCTTTTCAGCCGCGGGAAAACGTTTTACGATTTCCCGCTGCGTCTCACATGGATTGCCCTCTCGCAGGAAGAAGCCGACTCTCTGTTCCGCGCAGGATGCCCTGCAGATGTGGGCGCACTGCAGATGCTTGTCACAGTGCCCAAGAAGAAGCGGCGGCGCGCCGTGGACCGTGTGCTCATGCGCCGCCGCATCCGCGAGGCGTACCGCATAAACCGGCGTCCGCTCGAGGATTTGGCGTGTTCCTGTCCAGGTATCCGCACTCTGCAGCTCGCTTTCATTTATCTTAAAAACGAGAATGCCGACTATGCCGAGATCGAGCGCAAGATGCGCGCTCTTCTCGCCAAGGTGGCGGTCGCCCTCGACTCCGCGCATGAAGGCTGAAAAGATTGCCCGGAAACTGGCGATAGCGCCTATACGTTTCTATCAGCTGGTCGTTTCTCCGCATTTTCCGGCCGCGTGCCGCTTCACTCCGACATGCTCGCAGTATGCCGTGGAGGCTGTGGAACGATTCGGACCGGTGCGTGGAGGATGGCTCGCAATGAAACGTATATGCCGCTGCCATCCCTGGGGCGGCAGCGGTTTTGATCCAGTCCCCGAAAAACAAAATGACGCTTCCCGTGGTTGTAAGAAGTGAGAGTGACGCAGGAGCCGCATGCAGTTCCTGCAATTCTCTCGCCGATAACTCCACACACTATGAACAAAATTATTGATATCCATACGCATCATGCCCCGCCTCAGCCGCGTGGTGTGGTCAACATAGACCCGGGCACTCCCCTCTCCTCGCTGATGGAGGGTCAGGCTTACAGCGTCGGGATTCATCCGTGGGATACTGTCGGACCCATTGCGCCGGAAGCATGGAACGCCCTTGAGCAACTTGCATCCGATCCCCGGATTGTCGCCATAGGAGAATGCGGCGTGGATCTCTCCGGACGGGGAGGATTCCTGTTTCGGCAGATTCAGGTGCTGAAACGCCAGATAGAGCTGTCGGAAGAGCTCGGCAAACCTCTCATACTCCATGATGTAAAGGCGCACGATGTGATTGTGGGGCTGCGAGCCGACATCAAGCCGACCCAGCCGTGGGTGGTACACGGTCTGAGAAACAAGCCGGAAGTGGCGGAAATGCTCATGCGCTCCGGATGCATGTTGTCGCTCGGAGCTCAGTTCAACCCCGATACACTCAAGATAATTCCCTCCGACAGGCTGCTTGCCGAGACTGACGCCGCCGACACGGGCATAGAGGATGTGGTGAGGACTTTGTCGGAGGCTGCGGGACGCGATCTCACCGGCGAACTTGAGAGAAACGCGGCGATGTTTCTCGGACATGATGCCGATGAATTGGATAAAATATTGAACAATAAATAAAAAGATATGAAAAAGTTTATAATCAGTGCATTCGCCGTTGCGGCGATGTTGCTCGGAAGCCCGGTTGCGTCGGCTCAGACTCATGCCGCGCAGACCGATGGTACTTCTGCAGAGATGCCTTGGTTCGTTTCAATGGGCTATGGCGGTTTTGACTTCGAGATTCCCGCAGGGTCGATTGTGGAGAAGGGCTCGACGGTAATGGTGAAATATCCCGACGGAACCTTCGGGCTTTCGATGGTAAACGAGGAGACTCAGGGGGCTAATCAGAAAATAGCCTTCGAACTCTGCCGCCGTGTCGTCAAGCAGCTTGACATCAAGGACGCGCATGTCGACAAACGCACCATCGGAGGTGTCGACGGCGCCATAGCGCGGGGCTCCATCGAGAACCGTCAGGTGACGGTAATCATTCTGCCTGTCGGTACAAACGACGCCGTTACCACAGTAATCATGGCCTCGCCTGAGCGCGCGAACTGGGTCAACAATTTTATAGACTCGCTTAAGAAGAGCTGACGGAAAGAGGAAAATATTCTAAATTCCGGGACAACAACCCAATAAAAAAAGCGGAATCAGATATGGCTTCTGATTCCGCTTTTTTATTGGATTGATTCCTGGCGTTAAAACGGCTTAAATTCACTCACCCCCCTGCTCTGCGGTGAGAGTGAGGCGTGCGGGAGCGAGTCCCTTTGCCTTTGCTTCGAAGAATATTTCTCCCGGCCGGTCGCCGGCCTGAACTATGGCGGTTGCCGCGCCGCTGAAAAGATCCGTCACCGGCTCGTGGAAAAGGCGCAGACTTTTCGGGTCGCCGTTGGCGGCGGCCCGGAATCTGCCGGCCCCTTTCACCGTGAATTTAACCTCGCGGCTGTCGGTCGGCACGAAATTGCCATCCTTGTCCACGGCGCGGACGGTGATATAGACTAGATCCTCGCCGTCGGCATCGAGCCGCAGTCTGTTCGGCACCAGCTCGAGGCGAGCCGCCTTTCCGGAAGTGCGGATGCTCTTCTCCCCGGCTACGCTGCCGTCGGCATTATAGGCCACCACCATCACCTCGCCGGGCTGATAGACGGCATCCTCCCAGATGAGGCGGTAGCGGTCCATGGCCTTGCGGTCCTGAATGCGGTCGGCATTCTCCGATTTCTGGCGTTCCCGGAAGGGCAGAGCCTGCTTCTCGCTGTAATCAAGCGGGGTTGCCGCAGTTTTGGTACGCTTGCCGTATGATTTTCCGTTGATGAAAAGTTCTGCCGAAGGATAGGAGGTATAGGCCACTACCGGCACCCTCTTCCCCTCCATTCCCTTCCAGTTCCAGTGCGGAAGGATATGGAGCGTGGCGTCGTTCCTGTTCCACTGGGAGCGGTAGAGGTAATAGCGGTCTTTGGGTAGAGAGGCGAGATCCACTATTCCGAACACGCTCGAATGGTTCGGCCAGGCGTCGGTGTCGTAGGGAGAGGGCTCGCCGAGGTAGTCGAAACCGGTCCATACAAACTGCCCTATCATCCAGGGATAATCGTCATCCATGGAGAAATCCACATCCGGGATGTTGGACCAGGAGCAGAATTCCGTATCGTAGGAGGATGACTGGTTCGAGGGATATTTCATATCGTACCTTAGTTCCATCGGGAGCATGTAGACTCCGCGGGAGGAAACGGTGGAGGCGGTCTCGCTGCCGAGCACGAGCCGCTGCGGGAGCTTTTCGTAGGCGAGAGTGTAATATTGCGGCTTATAGTTGAAGCCGGGTATGTCGAGTGTCGCGGCGAAACCGTTGTCGATCACTGCTCCGAACTGGTCCATTCCGCATGTCACCGGACGCGTCGGGTCGAGACGGTGGCATATATCCTGCAGCATCGACAGCTCCATGACCCCGTCGGGACCCCACTGGCTCGGCACTTCATTGCCTACCGACCACATCACCACCGAGGCGTTGTTGCGGAAATGCCGCAGCATGTTCTCCATGTCGCGCGGCGCCCATTCGCTGAATATGGAGCCATAGCCGTTCTCGCTCTTGGGGCGGAATCCCCAGTCGTCGAAAGGCTCGATCATCAGCATCATGCCCATCTCGTCGCAGAGCTCCACCAGTTCGGGTGCCGGCATATTGTGGGCGGTGCGGATGGCGTTGGCACCCATATCCTTGAGGATTTCTATCTGATGGGCGAGGGCGGCGCGGTTCACGGCGGCTCCGAGGGGGCCGAGGTCATGATGCTGGCATACCCCCTTGAATCTGGTGTGTTCTCCGTTGAGAAAGAATCCCTTCTCCGGTATATAGTCAAGGCTTCTTATGCCGAACCTGGTGCGGTATTCATCCACATCGCTGCCCTTAACGTTAAGGCGTGTGCGCGCCGTATAGAGCAAGGGAGTCTCCGGGCTCCACCTTTTCGGATCCTTCACGAGGAAATCCTGTACGAAAGGCTGCCCCTGGGAGTGATAGACCGTATGGTTCTGGGCCACGATGTTGCCGTCCGGATCCAGAATATCGGTCTTGACCAGGATCTGTTCTCCTCTGGCCGCACCTGCTATCTCGGTGGATAGTCTTACCGATGCCTCTTTCCCGCTTACGAAGGGAGTGACTATGTATGTGCCCCAGGTGGGTACATGCACCGGCGAGGTGGTCACGAGGCGCACATTGCGATATAGGCCGGCGCCCGGATACCAGCGGCTTGACCTGGGCTTGTTCTCAAGCGATACCTCCACGCTGTTCCTGCCGGGCACCATCAGTCCTTGCGGCACATTTATATAGAATGAATTGTAGCCGTATGCCCAGTTGCCGACGCGCCGGCCGTTGACATAGACCACCGGATTAGACATCGCTCCGTCGAATTCGAGGGTGAAAGTCTTGCCTGTGGTGTCGGGGACTTCTACCTCGGTCTTGTAGAATCCCTTCCCCATGTAGGGGAGACCGCCGGTGCGGCCGGTCTTCCATGTGGCCTCGGTTTCGCCGTTCTGTTCCACGGTGACCTTCTGCAGGTCGTTGTCGCGGGAGAACGGGCCGTAGATGGCCCAGTCATGAGGAACGTTCACATTTTTCCAGGAAACGGAGTCTTTACTGAATTCCCAGTTCTTGATGGGCTGCGAGCTGCGCAGGGCCGTGCAGGGAGTGGCGGCGGCGATTATTAACAGAACTGTAGCTGCGGGTTTCAACATAGAGATAGGGTTTTATCGGTAAAAACGACGTTGTAATCGGCTATATTGCTCAGTAAAACATATAAAAACGCAAAAAGATGCCAGACTGTAAGCTGGCATCTTTTTACGTTTTTATTGAGAAAGGATCAGTTTCCCTGCTTCTCTTTCTCGCGCTGTTCGCGGCGCTCTTTCTGTTTCTCTTTCCATGCGCGGGCTTTTGCCTCGGCATCGTCCACGCCCTGCTCGGCCACCTGCTTTGTTTTGTCGGCAGCTTTCTTGAGAGCGTCGTTCACTGCTTTGTCGGCAGTGTTGGCGGCATTGTTCACTTCCTTCTTCACTTCGGTTTTGGTCGAAGTCTTCTTGGAAGTATTTTTCTCTGCCGGAGCCTCGACTTCCTCTGCGGGAACAGTCATGGTGTCGGCAACTACGGTGTCCACAGTCTCTTCGACCACGATGGAATCGGAGTCGGCGGCTGCGTTGTCATCCGCACTCTTGTTGCCGCCGCAAGCGGTCATTGCTACTGCCATGAAGCCGGCACAGAGTGTGAAAAAAAACTTTTTCATCTGTCGTTGATATTATATTTCGTATTATTTACCTGCTGTTTTGCGAGCGATTTCGCGGCTCTTCTCGATGTGTGTGCGGTCGATGATCATGCCGCCGCGTACGGTCTTGGTGGGCTCGTTGGCAGTCCATGTGGCCATGCAGTCATCCATGCCGCCTTCGAACTCTACGAGGACGGTTGCGTCGTCGATGCTTTTGGCATTGCCGTAAAGCATACCCATTTCGGTGTCGTTGTAGTATGCGTAGTACTGCTCAAGCCATTCGCCGAGAGAGTCTTTGTCATCCATCTCTGTGGAAATCATAAGGGTGGAAGCCGCGAGAGCGTTGTTATTGAACGCGTATGCATAGATGGGGAAAGTGCCTTTTGTGGTGTAGGCGAGTGCATCGGCGGAAGATACCTCGTCGTTCTTCACCAGATTGGGGAAGTCTGCTTTCACCAGATCCTCAACCTGAGTAAGGTTGAGCTTCCAGTCGATGACCGGCATTGTGTAGACGGTCATGGTGGGTTTTACAGTCACCTTGCATACGGCGCTCTCTCCTTCGTATGCGACCGTGATCTTTGCCTCGCCGACGTGGTTGGCTGTTACCTTGCCGTCCTTGTCGACGGATGCGATGAACTCGTTGTCGGATACGAATGTGCATCCTTTGACATTCGTCTCGATATTGGCATTATCTTCAAAGTTGATTTCGAGCGTTGTGGTTTCAAGGTTGAAACCATCCTCGGGGTCTTCTGTACCGCAGGCTGCGAACATCATGGGAAGCGCAGCTGCAAGCATCAATACGGATTTCTTCATTTTTTCCGATTTATTAGTTTTTTAAATTATTTGGGTTGAAATTAGCCGCAAATTTAGATAAAAATATTTGTGATACAAAATATGATGCTGATTTTGGTCATATTTCTATATTTTTTGTAGTTTTTACACAGATTTTATTATATCATGCCTTATATTGAACACTGTTTAGGGAATGGCATGATTGTCGGGTTGGGAAATTTTTGTAAATTTGCGACATGAAATCATATTTTCAAAAAGCTGCGGTGGCGATGGCGCTCTTTTTAGCTGTCGCTCCGATGCAGGCTCTGCGCCTCGAGAAAATCAATTTCGGGGATTTCAGCAACTGGGTCACACGTGACATCAAGGAGTCGGCGGTTCTCGGCGGCAAGGTGAAGACAGTCTATGCCATAGGTCCGGCAAAACATATCAGGGGAAACGTTCCTTACACCAATCAGGGTGGCTCGCCGTGGGCCACGAGCAACGTCTACGCCAAGGTGTCGGGTGTGGTGAAGGCCTCCAACACGGTGAGTCCCGCCATGGTGGGAGGCAGTCGCATGGCAAAGCTCTCGACCAAGATGGAAGAGGTGAAGGTGCTCGGAATCATCAATCTCGACGTGATGGTGCCCGGCACGATATTTCTCGGCACGGTACGCGAGCCTATCTCGTCGACATCCGATCCCTACAAGAAACTCTCCATGGGGATCCCGTATACGAAGCGTCCCAAGGCGCTTGTCTACGATATCCGGGTCGACATGCCGAATGTCAACACCCGTATCAAGTCCACCGGATTCGGCCCGAAGAAGACTCTTAAGGGGAGAGACAAGGCCGAGGTATATGTGATGCTCCAGAAACGCTGGGAGGATGCCAAGGGCAATATCTATGCCCATCGGGTCGGCACTGGCCGCGAACGTTATTCCTCTTCAGTACCTCTTAAGAAGGGGCATGTACTCCCCATACATTACGGTGACATCACAAAGACAGCCTGTTACAAGCCTTATATGCGTCTTCTCGATGGAGAAAACGCATACTATGCGTATAATTCCAAAGGGAAACTGAAGCCTGTCCATGAGGTGGGATGGGCTCCCGAAGGCACAGTCCCCACTCATGTGCTGGTGATGTTCTCGTCCACATGCGGCGAGCCTTTCGTAGGGACGGAGGGTCTTGACGTATATGTGGACAATGTGGCCTTCGGTTTCTGAATTAGAAACTCTATAAGATGAAAATAGCAATCATAGGATATGGCAGGATGGGCCATATCATCGAGAGGATAGCCCTGGAGCGAGGTAACACGATTACCTGCCGCATAGACCGTGACAATCCCGGAGACTTCGACTCGGAGGCGTTTCTTTCGAGCGATGTGGCGATAGAGTTTTCCACGCCCGGCACCGCTCCGGACAATCTGCTCCGCTGCTTCCGGAGGGGGATTCCGGTGGTTTGCGGCACAACGGGCTGGACAGCGCGGCTCGATGAGTTCCGGCAGCTTTGCGACGATGGAGAGGGCACTCTGTTATGGGCCTCTAATTTCTCTGTCGGCGTCAATCTGTTCCGCGCAATCAGCCGCAGCCTCGCCCGCATGATGGACGCTTTCCCGCAGTACCGTCCGCGGATGGAGGAGGTCCATCATGTCCACAAGCTCGATCATCCGTCGGGTACTGCGGTCACGCTTGCCGAAGACATCGTGGCCGAATGTAGCCGCCTGTCGGCCTGGGCCGAACCGGAAGAGGGGCGTGAGCTTCCTGAAGATATACTCGGGGTGGACCATATCCGTCGCGGAGAGGTGCCCGGAATACACACGATTCTCTGGGAGTCCCCCGTCGACGAAATCTCCATAACCCATTCCGCCCGCAACCGAGAGGGATTCGCCCTCGGCGCGGTGATGGCGGCCGAATGGCTCGCCGGGAGGAAAGGCTTCCGTAACATCGGCGAAATGCTGCGCGACGTCACTGGAATAGATCCCGAATGAACCTCGCGCGGGGAGGGGAATTTTTATTAAATTTAACGATTGTATGGAAAATAGGAAATCGACTGCATATTCACTCAGGCAGAGACTGGGCGGTGTGAGGAAGTCGCGCTGGATACGCTTTGCGATTGTATCGCTCATATTCTTTTTCTGGGTTATCCTGATGGGCAACCCGTGGCTGCTCTTGCTGTGGCCGCTGATCATCGACATCTATATCACCCAGTTCATCCCCTGGGCCTGGTGGAAGAACAGGAAAGTAGTGACGCGCACCGTCATGGCGTGGGTCGACGCCATCGTCTACGCTCTGGTGCTGATCTACTTCATATTCGCCTTCGTGGGCCAGCAGTATGAGATTCCCTCCTCGAGTCTGGAGAAATCGCTTCTTGTCGGCGACCGTCTCTGGGTGGACAAGACTGTCTACGGCGCACGCGTGCCGCAGACCCCGATCCATTTCCCGCTGGCGCAGCATACGCTCCCCATAATCAACACCAGGAGCTATATCGAGAAGCCGCAGCTCGACTATCACCGCATGCCCGGAATCCGCTCCATCCACCGGGGCGACATCGTGGTGTTCAACTATCCGCAGGGCGACACGGTGGCGCTGAAGGTCCAGAATCCCGACTACTATCAGATATGCGCCGAGTTGCGTGCCAAAGGCGTGGTCGACCCGAAGGCTCACATACAGAACCATCCGGAGATGTTCGGCGAGCTGATATGGCGTCCGGTGGACCGTCGCGAGAATTACGTGAAGCGCACCATCGGTCTTCCCGGCGACCGGCTTAAGATAAAGGATGACACCATCTTCATCAACGGCAAGGCCATTCCTGATCCGGACAACGTCCAGTTCAACTATATAATCCCTGTAAACGGTCCTGTGGACGCCGGAAAGTGGCAGGAGCTCGGTGTGCGTGCCGAGGATGCCCAGGGCCCGATACGCGACGAGTACAACGGGTTCTCTTTCTACGATGTGCCCCTGACCGCGGCCATGAAGGCGGAGCTGGAGAAGTGGCCGGAGGTGATCGGTCCGCTCGTGCGCGAGTCGAGAAGCGGAATGCTCGACCTTACCGGAGTGTTCCCCGTCGGCGCGGGCTATGGATGGACGCGTCCTGACATGGGAGAGATATGGATTCCGAAGCGCGGTTCCACCCTGCACCTCACTCCCGATAACTACGCCCTCTATGAACGTGCCATACGCACATACGAGGGGAATAGTCTCGAGATGCGCGACGGCCGGATTTTTATCAATGGAGAGCCTTCGGAGTACTATACGTTCAAGATGGACTATTACTGGATGATGGGTGACAACCGCGACCGGTCGGCCGATTCCCGATACTGGGGATTCGTTCCCGAGGATCATGTGGTGGGCTCGCCGGTGTTCATCATAGTGTCGCTCGACAAGGAGAAGAGTCTGTTCGACGGCAAGATCCGATGGAACCGCATACTGCGCAATCCGAATCCCGACAAGGGGAAATGGTGATTCCGTTCGCCCCTTCGGCGGAGTGGTATGCCAGTTACCTCCGCGCTGTGGCGTCGGGGCTGTCGGCGGATGACGCCGCGGTCCGGGCATGCACCGCGGCCGGAGTGGCCGGAAAAGCTTTTTCCAGAACCCTTATAACCGGACCGCAGGGTCCCGTGCGGCTGACCGTTCCCGTCGACGGCGGGGCCGGCGTACTGAAGCGCATGGTAGGCGGCGATGGCAGACTGCTCCCCTCCCCTCTTCTTTCTGACCACGGCAAGTGGCGCCGCGAGCATCTTGGCGCATGGAATGCCGCCTACGGCCGTACCCCATATTTCCCGCATCTCTTCCCGGAACTGGAGTCCGTCTACAACAGTTCCGAGGGGGAGTCGCTTGCCGGGTTCAGTCTCCGGCTTCACCGGATAGTCATGCGGTGGCTTGGCTCCCCTTTTATCGATGATGAGAACAGAGTGCGGCTCCGGGGCGTTATGATGGAGTATGAAACAAAAGTTAACAGTTCCGTTTCAATTTTCGACGCTTTATTCCGTTTAGGAAGAAACACTCTTTTCGCACTTCTGTGATTTTCAGGTCCCTCATAGTCGTTCTGCTGTCGGTCGCGTTCCATGCTCTTTGCGGAGGCGTATCCCTTCATGCGCAGGAACCGGGCGATCTGCAACTGAAGGTAAAGGCTTATAAGGGATTCTCCTACATCGTGGATGAATATGGCGATACCTGCCGGCTCACTTACATCCGCGACATCCACGTATTCCCCCCTCTCAAGTTCAAAAACAGGAAGCAGGAACAGTTTTACTGGCGCACTGTCCGCGATGTCCGCAAGACGCTTCCGTATGCCAAACTCGCTTTCGCCACGCTTTGCGAGACCTACGAGTATATCCAGACCATCCCCGACAAGAAGAAGCGTGAGGAACATCTGAAACGTCTGGAGAAGGACATATTCGAGCAGTACAAGCCGGTGGTGAAGACAATGACGAAGAATCAGGGGAAGGTGTTGCTTAAACTGATCAATCGGGAGACCGACCAGACCTCCTATAGTATAGTAAAGGCATTTTTAGGCAGTTTCCGGGCCGGGTTCTGGCAGACATTCGGCCGCTTTTTCGGCATGAACATGAAAGGGGGCTTCAATCCGAAGAAAGACAAGAACGATGCCATGATAGAGCGGATAGCCCTGCTGATAGAGCAAGGCGCCCTCTGAGTGTCCCGCTGAATACTGCGCGCCCTCTGACAGCATTTGCATATTACATTCGTAGGCCGCTGAAAACATTTCGCCGGCAACGTCGGGGCTATACAGTTGTCATGTTATTTTCATATTATTTTACTTTTTTTCTCGCTTTTCTTGTTTTTTAATAAATTTTAATATATATTTGCAGCATTAGACGATATCTGCATCGTTTAGCGAATTTTCAAGCTGTTTTTTTAACAACTATCTAATTTCCATGCTTATGAAAAGAATATTGTTATTTTTATCAGTTCTGGTCTTAGCCGGAATATCGGGGATGTCCGCACAATGCAGGGCAGATATTACTTTTGAAGCTGCAGCCAACGACGGATATGTCCCTCTTCTGAAGGAGGGCAAGGTCTGGGTATGGAACGCAGCTGACCATGGGCAACGACGTGATGATGTCCCGGTTTACTTCACAGTGACAGGACAGGAGTTGGTGGACGGCAGGAACTGTTTCCGCATTCAACAGACTTGTGAGCTTGAT
>DERZ01000063.1:0-129 GCA_002361155.1 Porphyromonadaceae bacterium UBA3327
GCGTCCTGACCGGTCATGGAGTCGACCACAAACAGGGTCTCCTGCGGATGGACGGCGTTTTTGATACGCTCGATCTCGTCCATCATTTCCTCGTCTACGGCGAGGCGTCCCGCCGTATCGACGATCACC
>DERZ01000063.1:421-876 GCA_002361155.1 Porphyromonadaceae bacterium UBA3327
CGTCCCGCCGTATCGACGATCACCAGATCCAGCCTCTCTGCGCGTGCATGCTCGATGGCGTTGAGAGCGATCTGTACCGGATCCTTGCTTTCCTCCTCGGTGTAGACCGGCACATCGATTCCGGAGGCTATCACCCGGAGCTGCTCGCGGGCGGCGGGGCGGTACACGTCGGCTCCTACCAGCAGTGGACGCTTGCCGCGTGTGGAGCGCAGCTTCTTGGCGAGCTTGCCCGCGAATGTGGTCTTTCCCGCGCCCTGGAGTCCCGACATCAGGATCACAGCCGGGTTGCCGTCGGTGTTGAGCGGGGCTTCATCGCCGCCCATCAGCGCCGTGAGTTCGTCATGAACGATCTTGACCATCAGCTCCTTTGGCTTGAGGGCATTGATCACGTTCTGTCCCAGCGCTTTCTGCTTCACTGTGTCGGTGAATGTCTTGGCCACCTTGTAGTTGACATC
>DERZ01000063.1:1198-1326 GCA_002361155.1 Porphyromonadaceae bacterium UBA3327
GCGCACATCCTTGAGGGTTTCGGCAATGTTTATTTCCGTGATGCGGCCTTCACCCTTTAATATTTTGAACGAGCGTTCGAGACGCTCCGAGAGATTGTTGAACATTATTAAGCGTGTTTGCGGCCTCC
>DERZ01000063.1:1609-1785 GCA_002361155.1 Porphyromonadaceae bacterium UBA3327
CGTGTTTGCGGCCTCCCGGGAGGGAGGCCGTAGTTTGTTTCTGTCAGCTGTGGAGGAGATTGGTTCGGGTGTCAGGGAAGACAACCTTGGGTTTCCACGACTCTGCCTCCTCAGGGGTCATCCGGGCGTAGGCCATGATGATCACAATGTCGCCTGGCTGGGCTTTGCGCGCCGCC
>DERZ01000063.1:2046-6772 GCA_002361155.1 Porphyromonadaceae bacterium UBA3327
CCTGGCTGGGCTTTGCGCGCCGCCGCCCCGTTGAGGCAGATGGTGCCGGAGCCGGCCTCTCCCTCTATCACGTAGGTGTCGAAGCGCTCGCCGTTGTTGTTGTTTACGATGAAGACACGTTCGCCCGGCAGGATTCCGGCTGCCTTGAGCAGGAGCGAGTCGATCGTGATGCTCCCCACATAGTTGAGATTCGCCGCAGTGACGCTGACGCGGTGAATCTTCGACTTGAGCATTTCTATAAGCATGGATGTCGGAAATTATTCTTATTTCTTATAAGCGATATTGTCGATCAGCCGGATATCGCCGCAGTATACTGTGATGCATCCCACAATCCAGGGCGATTCCTCCCATTCCTCCACGGGAAGCAGCGTGCGGCCGTCGACAATCTCGAAATATTCCACCCGGAGCCCGGGAACGCCTTCGATCTGCTCGACCACTGTGTCGTGGGTGGCCCGTACCGAATGGGAGCGGGCGTAGTCAACGCTCCCGGCAAGGGCCCGGTGTATCTCCGGAGCAATGGCGCGCTGCTCGGGGGTGAGCAGGGCGTTACGGCTTGAGAGGGCGAGTCCGTCATCGGCACGCCGGATGGGGCACGCGATGATGTCTACGTCAATGCCCTCGGTCTCTGTCATGCGGCGTATTACGGCGATCTGCTGGAAATCCTTTTCCCCGAAGTAGGCACGGTCCGGCCTGACAAGTCTCAGGAGCCGCGACACCACCTCTGCCACGCCCTGAAAATGTCCGGGACGGAATTTGCCCTCCATCACCTCGGCCACAGTGCCGAGGTCGAATTCCTTGCGCGCACGGTTCTCCACGCCGCCGGGATAAATGTCCTCGACTCCGGGCGCGAACGCCACTGTCGCACCCGCTCCGGAGAGAAGGCGCAGGTCGGACTCCTCGTCGCGAGGATAGGTGGCCAGGTCAGTCGGATTGTTGAATTGGGTGGGATTGACAAACAGGCTCACTACAGTGATGTCGTTCTCGCCGACGGCCCGCTCCACAAGCGAAAGATGTCCGTCGTGCAGCGCTCCCATCGTCGGCACCAGGCCGACCGACTGACCGTTGCGCTTGGAGTGCGAAACGAATTCTTCCAATTCGGAAGTGCTTCTTATGATCAACATAAGTGATTGATATTGAATTTTCAAGCGGATGGTCATGCCGGCTGTCACGGCATACGCCGCATCCTGCCGGGTCCATCCGCCTCGATATTTGGGCACAAAATTACTTAAAAAACGCGAATTATGGAAATTTTTTTGTAATTTTGCAAATTGAAATGCGCCGGATGCATTTCACACGCACGAATGGCAGATAAGAAGAAGATTATTTACGTCTCGCAGGAGATCATGCCGTATCTTACGGCTACCGATAACGCGAAATTCGGCCGTAGCCTTCCGCAGGCCATGCAGCAGAAGAAATACGAGGTGAGGACTTTCATGCCCGATTTCGGGGATGTTAACGAACGCCGCAACCAGCTTCACGAGGTGATCCGTCTCAGCGGTATCGGCATCACCATCAGCGACAATGACCATCCTCTGGTGGTGAAGGTAGCCTCGATGCATCCTTCCAGAATCCAGGTCTATTTCATCGACAACGATGATTATTTTCAGAAACTCGACTCCGACGCTGACGCATTCGGGTGGGACCGTCCCGACAATGACGAGCGGCTCATCTTCTTCGCCCACGGGACCATGGAAACGGCCAGAAAGCTGCAGTGGGATCCCGATTTCATACATGTTTCCGGATGGATGTGCGCCCTGGTGCCCCTTTATATGCGCCGGATCAACAACGATTCTCCTGCTTTCAGAAAGGCCAGGGTCGTCTATACAATCTTCCCCGGCAAGGGGCCGGAAAATTTCAGCCCGGAGATATTCAACAAGCTAAAGGCCGACGGCCTGAAGCCCGTCGACTTCAAGAAGCTCAAGGATCTTGAGCCGGATGCGTTGCTGGCGCACAAGATAGCCATTCTCTATTCCGACGTTGTGGTGTTCCATGGAGTGGAGCCTGATCCGGCGCTCAGGGAGTTCGCCGAGTCCCACGGAGTGGAAGTTGTGGCACTTGACGGCGGCTCTGATCACGCAGACGATTACGACACGCTTTATAACACCCTGCAGAAATGAAATTCACAAGCCGTGCCGCCTCGCTCCTGAAGGGCCTGGGCGCTCTTTGCCTCGCGGCATATCTCCCGCTGACATCCTGCAAGGATGATGTCAGCTCCATCGGCGGTTCGCTGACCAGCGGCGAAGTGACCATTGTGATGGATTCCATCTACACTGACATTCAGGCAAAGCCTGTTCTGTCGGAATCGATCGACGGCCGGTCGATTACCAAACTGGTGGGCCGGATCAACGTGCCGGAATACGGGCGCCTCGAGTGCGCCTTCGTGACCCAGATGATGAGCGCTACAAAGATGCCGGTGCCCGACTCGATCACCGAGCAGCATGTCGACTCGATGAGACTCGTCTTTTCGGTGCCCCGTGGCTCGCTCACCGGCGATTCGCTTGCTCCGCAGCAACTCTCCGTATACCGCCTCACAAAGCAGCTTCCTTCCGGAATACAGTCGGACTTCGACCCGTCCGGATATTACGACTCCTCGTCGCCGTGGGCGAAACGGAGCTATACGCTGTCGGTTATAGCACGCGGAGACTCGGCCGTGCAGAAGCAGGCTTATGTCAAAATTCCGATGATGCTCCCCAAGGATTTTGCCCTCGACATTTTCAGGAAATACCGTGCGGAGGATAAGATTTTCCAGTGGCCTTCCTCTTTCAATAACTTTTTCCCCGGAATCTATGTGGAGCAGAATTTCGGAAACGGATGCGTGGCGAATGTGTCCAAGGCAGAGATCTTCCTTTATTGGAACAGAATGGTACGCAGCTATGAGCCTACCGACGAGAAAGATGAGGAGGGCAACACCAAATATGAATATGTGGACCGCGTGAAACGCGACTCCATCTGTCTCTTCGCATCGCAGCCGGAGGTGCTATCCAGCAACATCATACGCTATGAGATGGCCGACCGTCTGCGAAAGATGGCCGAGGAGGGACAGGCTGTGATCACCACCCCGGGCGGCTATACCGTGGAAATGGATTTCCCGGCGCTTGAACTCCTCGACAAATATGCCGGCGACGAAGGGGGGATGGCAGTCGTGTCGTCGCTCACGTTTGAGATTCCCGCCACCCAGGTGAAGAATGACTATGGACTTACCGTGGCCCCGTATCTGTTGATGGTGAAGAGTTCGGAGAAGGAAAAATTCTTCGATGAGAACAAAGTGCCGGACCAGATCTCATCCTTCTATGCTGCATACAATTCGGAGACGGGAAGCTATCAGTTCAACTCGATGCGGCAATATTTCCTGAACCTCTATGCCGACTACAAGAGCGGCAAACCGATTGACCCGGAGGAGATGCGGTTTGAACTGGTACCCGTAGGTATCACTACGGAGGTAGTGGAGGGTTATACGAATTCAACTACGTATGTGACGAAGTGCACCCCATTTGTGGGACGTCCCACAATGACGCTTCTCAATACCTCCAAGGCCTTGATTTGTTTTACATTCTCCTTACAGGAAATAGACTGACATGTTGCTGTTCAGCCTTCTTGCGTTTCTTACGGGCAGCAGCGGGGCCGGAGAGCCACGCTGCGCCGAACTTCTGTTCGCCGGCGACGCCATGCAGCATCAGGCGCAGATCGATCAGGCCAGGTTGCGCGGAGGCGGAGGGTATGATTATTCGGATTGCTTCACCTACATAGCGCCGACTGTGACCGAGGCGGATTATGCCGTGTGCAATCTCGAGGTGCCTCTCGGGGGAGGGCCCGACTATACCGGTTATCCTTGTTTTTCTGCTCCCGACTCATACGCGGAGGCTCTCCGGGATGCGGGATTCGACATGTTTATGACCGCCAATAATCATAGTCTTGACCGGCGAGACCGTGCCGCCCGGCGCACTTTGGTGGCTCTTGACTCGCTCGGAATCGATCATGTCGGTTCTTACCGCGATTCTCTGGATCGTGAGGAAAAAGTACCTTTTATCAAGAATATCAAGGGTTTCAAGATAGGATTTCTGAATTATACCTACGGTACCAACGGCATACCGCCGCAGGACGGCGTGGAGATCGCCCTCATTGACAAGGAGAGGATGGCCCGCGAAATCCGGAAGACGCGCGAGGCCGGAGCAGAGATTCTGGTGGTTATGGTGCACTGGGGCGTGGAGTATGTCCTCCTGCAGAACAGAAATCAGGAGGAGTTGGCCGATTTTCTTGTGGATCAGGGCGTAGACCTTATTATAGGTGGACATCCGCATGTGATTCAGCCCATGAAAGTGGTGCGCAACGAGAAGGAGGGGAAAGATGTGCTTGTGGTATATTCACTTGGCAATCTCATTTCCAACATGAAGACGGCCGACACCCGCGGCGGTGCGCTTGTGCGCGCCCGCATCGAGCGGGATGCCGACGGCAAAGCCCGCTTCAAATCGGCAGACTACGATACATTCTTCTCAGCAAAACCAACAGGACCGGCCTCCAACTTTACGGTGATACCGAGCTGGATGCCTGAGAAGATTCCAGCGGCGCAACGCACCCACTGGCAACTTTTCGACCGGGGCGCCCAACGCATCTTCGACGCCCACAACCACCGCGTCCCGCGCCGTCATAAATAACTCCCATAAATAACGACTCATAAAAAATCGGCCCCGGATACCGACGATAAGTTGGTACAACCGTCCGCGATAGC
>DERZ01000016.1 GCA_002361155.1 Porphyromonadaceae bacterium UBA3327
CGGTAAAATTAGTTGGTAAATAAAAGAGCGGCTGGACAATCCAGCCGCTCTTTTATTGTTTGATTCACGGGTGATTATCGGATGCGTTTGTACACCGTGCGGGAGCCGTCCGCGTGCCTTGTGATTTCAAGATACATTCCGCTTCCCGGCTTTCCGGCGAGGCGTGTGCCGTCAGGCGCGAAATATTCTGTCTTTACGATATTCGTGTCTGGGGCAACGCTGTTTATGCCAGATGATTCCGAGAGCGTTATCCCGATTGGGTCACTGACTGAGTAGAGTCCTCTCTGTGAATCGGTGACGGCGATGTAAAACTCATATTTGCCTGGCTGGACAGTTCCGCCATTCTGGGTGGTGAATGCGGTTGTGATGTCCAGGACCGCCGTTCCGTCTGCTTCGAGGTCCACGATGCCTGGCGTTCCGATGCCGGCCAGATTCTTGCCGCTTAGAAGCACGGGATAGTAGGTGCTGTAGAAAGGTGCGTCGCCGGGAAGAGTCCAGATACCCTTTATTTGGATTTTATCACGGTTGCCGAATTCAGTCGGTATTTCGAGTTCTGTCAGTTCCGGCAAATCCCTGGTCGTCTGCGTGAATGTGCCGAAGCCGTCGGCGATGGTTAGTATCAGTCCCGGGGAGTCGTTGAGCGGAGTGCGCATATAGCTCCACTTTGAGGGGTCCTTGCCGAGTGCGTATGCCGGGCGCACGATGTATGTTCCGTCGGGAAGTTCGGGAAACAACACCACAATGCCGTCATATCCGTATCCGGGATCGAGGTTGTCGTCATGGAATTCATTGTAGGTGAAATGGGGATACTCCACAGCATTGTTTCTGGTGTCGCCATAAAGATCTATCGCAACTCCCACATACCCGTCGGAGAAGGAGCCTGGTCCCGGATTGTATGAGAATCCTTCTATCGGTAAGTAGTTCGGAAATGTGAGTTCACCGTTGGTGAGTACGGGCAGTTCCCCTCCCTCTTCCGGTTCGAGGCCGCGCCAGTCACCGGTGAATCTCAGCGGTGACGACAGTATGATTTCTCCGATGAAATCGGAAGTTCCGCTCCGGTCGGGACGAATGTCGACCACGATGTCCTGCATGAAATTGAAAGCCGAATCGGCACCGCCGATACCTTGTACTTCGGGATCGAGGGCATCAAGCAGGAAGTAACCGTCGCTCACTCCGCCCCAGCCCCAGTTGAAGTGGAAATAGCCGTCGGTGTCATATCCGTCGCACACGAACGAATGCCCTCCGATCATGGCTTGTCCGCCGTAGATCACCGGTCCGAAGTCGCGCAGCGAATTGTAGATGATTTCCTCCCATTCCGCAAGGCTGTAATAGTCGCGGTTGAGATATTTCATTCCTTTGTCGTATTTGAAGTGCTCTGTCAGCGCCGGACCGATGTTTAAGGAGTATGAGCCTGACGCAGTCGGGCTGTAGTCCATGTGTACGGAGAATCCGACGGCGCGCATCAGTAGGGCTACAGCCAGCTTTTCCTCCTCGGAGGAAGCTTCTGTATACCGGTCCAGCATCCTGTCCCAGTCGAGAGCCTGCTTCTCGAGATTCATGCTGAGAGTCCTGCCGCCGCTCCTCCACTGGTAAGACACCGTTCCTACGGCCTGGTCGGGCCAGTTGTGGTATTTCATCACCTGAGCCATGGCGGTGGCCACGCAGCCGGTCACCGAAAGTTCGGAGCCTTTCTTGGGGCATTTCAGGTTATACGGTTCCCCCTGGTTCCATGCCGTCTTGCACAGAGGCGCTATGGGATTGCGCGCGGGGCGCTCTTTTCCGAATGTGCGGCGTACACCATCCTCTTTTACGGTATATGCCACCTGACGGCTCAGCTGATCCATCCATGCCTCGAAGGCCTCCGGAACTTTTCCCTCCGCGTCCAGCGCGGGCGAGTCTCCGTAGCCGAGAAGCAACGTGGCGTCATCATCGGCCGATGTCAGGATAAATCCGTTGTCCGCGTTGCGGAACAGATATAACGTGGGCACATTATTGTCGCTTCTGGTTATGGCAAGCTGGAAACGGGACGCCGGTTTTCCCGCCACTTTGGATGGCGTCTGAGGAAGAACGCGGCTGAGCGCCTCCTCCGGCGTGAGTGGCGCGGCGGTGCAGGTTATCGCTGTGAGAACCGCGGCAACAGGCAGAATAAGTCTTTTCATCGTGTCTGAATTTTTATTTTATCCCCGTCTCTTCCCACAGGTATAGCTTGTCGGAAGGACGGACCTTTTCTGGTACGGGCATAGAGAAAAGATCCCCTTTTCTCACTTTATCCACCGGATGCAGGTCGTAGCGCAATTCGTCGACCTTGAAGATGAGGGCTCCCGTGGTCGGACCGGTCAGCACTACCTCGTCTCCGGTTTTCAGTTCGCCGCTTTCCATCATGAACTCGCCGACACCGAGCTTGGAAAAGTACCGTATGGTTTTGGCTGCATATCTCTTGACTCGGGTCGCGGAAGAGCCGTATTTCGCACTCCATTCGCCGAGACGCTGCCCCATATAGTAGCCGTCCCAGAATCCGCGGTTGAAGGTCTTGGCCAGTCGGCGGTCCCATTCCGGCACCATGTCGGGGGAGTACGTCCCGTCGGCAATGGCCTGCAGGGCTTCGGAGTAACATGCCACGGTTTCAGCGACATATTCCGGTCCGCGGGCGCGTCCCTCGATTTTGAATACGCGTACCCCGGCATCGACCATCTTGTTTAGGAAGTGAATGGTCTTCAGGTCTTTGGGCGACATTATGTACTTGTTCTCGATGTCGAGTTGCTCTCCGGTCTCGCGGTCGGTCACCGTGTAGGCGCGGCGGCATATCTGATTGCATGCCCCGCGGTTGGCACTGGAATTCATCTCGTGGAGGCTCATGTAGCACTTGCCGCTCACCGCCATGCAGAGGGCACCGTGGCAGAACATCTCCAGGCGTATCCGGTCGCCGTGCGGCCCGCGGATATCCCCGGCCTCGATGGCGCGGCTTATCTCCGTCACCTGCTCCATGTTCAGCTCGCGTGCGAGAACCATCACGTCGGCGAACTGAGCATAGAAATTCACGGCCTCTATGTTGCTTACATTCACCTGTGTGGAGATGTGGACCTCCTGACCGATCTCCCGGGCGTAGAGGATTGCCGCCATATCGGAAGCGATTATCGCGCTGATGCCGCTCTCCTGGGCGCGGCGGATAATGGTGCGCATAAGTTCCATATCGCCGTCGTATATCACGGTGTTTACAGTAAGATATGTCTTCACTCCACGCTCCGTGCAGAAGGCGGCTATCTCAGCCATGTCGTCGGCGGTGAAGTTGGCGCTCGACCTGCTGCGCATGTTCAGGCCCTCTATGCCGAAATATACGGCGTCCGCACCGGCGTGCACGGCGGCAGCCAGCGATTCGCGGCTCCCTACCGGAGCCATTATCTCAAAGTCTTTTCTCTCCATCCTGTTTCTTGGCTAAATAAAACGTGACTACTCCCATGGTGAGAGAGCGCCATCTGCAGCGCACGAATCCGCAGTCCTTCATAATCTGTGCCATGGCCTTGCGCTGGGGCGCTGCCGCAATGCTCTCCGGCAGATAGCGGTAGGCCCGCGAGTCGCCCGACACTCTCCTCCCTATCGCCGGGATAAGACGGTCGGCATATAAGTGATAGGCGCTTTCGAGATATTTTCCTTCGGGCACAGACAGCTCTATCACGCAGAGCAGTCCTCCGGGGCGGAGCACCCTCAGTATCTCCGAGTAACCTTTGCGTAGATTCTCGAAGTTGCGTACGCCGTAGGCTACCGTCACAAGGTCAAACGTGTCGGAGGGGAATTGGAGATCAAGACAGTCCTGACAGTCGAAATCGACTTGTTGCCTCGTTTCGTAGTCGGCGCTCAACAGTTTGTTGTGTGCTATTTTAAGCATTCCTTCCGAGAGGTCTATGCCGGTCACCCTTGCCTCCGGATAGCGTTTGTGAAGTTCGAAAGCGAGATCGCCTGTCCCTGTGGCGATGTCCAGGATTCGTGCCGGCTCGGGAAGCTCTCCGTAGACGGCGTCCAGCGCCACGTTGCGCCAGTGACGGTGGAGTCCGAACGTCATGGCTGTGTTCATGAAGTCGTATGCGGGAGCTATAGAGTCGAACATCTCCTTAACTTGTTCTCCCTTCGGATCTCCGGCGCGATAGGGGTTTACTTTTTCTGCGCCCTCCTTTTTTTTAATGATTGCCCTCTTGTCTCCGGTTTCCATCTCGATTCACAGTTTTTTAGAGTAGGAGCGGCGCCGGCGGTGCTGACGGGTGTTGAAGTACTGCCACTGGCTCTGCACCTTGGAATTCGTCTCCATCTCCGGATTCGATTCGGCGTAGCGATAGCCGTATTTGATGAACTGAGGCACCAGATCCTGGAACATCAGGGCGTTGACGCCTTTGTTCTGGTAGTCCGGATGCACGGCCACCAGCAGCAGGTCCACACGGTCATTCTTACCCCGCAGCCCTTTCAGCAGCCAGTACCATCCGAAAGGGAAGTAGCGTCCCTTCGATTTCCGGAGCGCCACGCTCATTGATGGAAGCGCTATGCCGAGGCCTATCAGACGCCCCGTCTTTTCCACCACAAGCGTCACCAGGTCAAGGTTTAGAAGGTTCAGATAGATGCTTATGTAATGATCTATCTGACGCTCGGTCAGCCTGGAATATTGGTAAAGGTCTTTGTAGGCGTCGTTCACCAGGCGGAATATCGCGTGACCGTATTCCGCCTTTATGCGTTTGCGGTTGTCGTATTTCAGAACCTTCAGGTCATATTTCTTCTTGACGATGTCGGCGATTCTGTCGTAACGCTCGGGCACTTTGTCGGGAACCTCCATCATGAATTCCACCCAGTCCGACTCTTTACGGTAGCCGAGTTTCTCGAGATGGGTCTGATAGTAGGGGTAGTTGTAGTTGGTGGCCATGGTCGAAAGTTCCTCGAATCCCTCCACCAGGAGTCCCTCACGGTCAAGGTCTGTGAATCCAAGCGGTCCTACGGCTTTCGTCATCCCTTTCGAACGTCCCCATTCCTCAACGGCGTTCATAAGGGCGGCCGAGATTTCGTGGTCGTCGATGAAATCGAGAAAACCGAACCGCACGATGTTCTGGCGGTAGTCGCGGTTGATCTGGTGGTTGATGATGGCGGCCACACGCCCTGCGGGCTTTCCGTCGCGATAGGCCATGTAGTAGGCCGACTCGCAGAAATCAAATGCGGGGTTTCCCTCGGGACGGAGGGTATCTATGTCGTCGGAGACCAACGGCGGCACATAGTACGGATTCCCTTCATACAGATCAATCTGGAATTCCGTGAATTTCCTGAGTTCCGCTTTCGTGGATCTTACTTCTTTTATTTCTATCATTTCGGGATAGGGCGAATTGATTATGATTCTGACAGAATTGGTTATGATTCCGGCAAATTTGTCACTGTCTTAAGGACAGCCACATCAGCAACGCGATCAGTATCACCAGACATGTGCACAGGAACACGAACACCTGTGAGGAGGAGCGCCGCTCCATGGCCAGCTGTATGTCGGAGACTGTGCGGAATGGAGTATCCTTCTGGGTACATTTGTTGGCCACTTTCCGCAGTTTGGGCATTGACGCGGGGAGGTTGTCAAGCACTTCGTTCAGTACTTTACCGTAACTCTCGATATCTTCATGCGCGTCCTGGGTGGAAAGTTCCTCCGACTGGTCGTAGCCCACGTCGATCAGCTTCAGATTCTCGTTGTACTCGGTGAAGATGATGGTTTCCGGAGTGATCGGATGGTGCACGATGTGGTTTTCCTGAATATATTCCATCGCGTCGAGAAGTTGTGTCTGAAGGCGGTGTACAATCTTTGGCGTCAGCCGCTTCTCGTCGATAAGCCTCCGCAGCGAATAGCCGTAGACGTCATCGGTGATTATCGCGGTCCCAATACCTGGAATTTCTTCGAAATCGTTCACCATCACGATGTTGGGATGCGCCAGATTGTATCGGGTGTCAAATTCCTGTTCAATCATCCGGCGGTACTCCGGCTTGTCGGCATATTCCTTTCTGAGCGCCTTGAGCATGACCCATTTGCCATGTTTCTTAACGGTATACACATCATAGTGCTTCTCGCCCCATTCGGGCAGCAGGGTAAGGTCGCTCCACTTCCCCGTAGGGTCGTTGATGGGAATCTTCTTCTCCTCCTTGCTGATATATGCCTTGTCTTTTTCCATCTGACGGTCGTTGATGTATGGTTAGTCTGTGATGTCGGATTAGTTTATAATGTCGAAGCCCGTGTATTTTCTGAGACATTCGGGCACCATGATGCCCTCGGGAGTCTGGTTGTTTTCAAGCAGTGCCGCCACGATGCGTGGCAGAGCCAATGCCGATCCGTTGAGCGTGTGGCATAGGTGGATTTTCTTGTCCGCCCCACGGTAGCGGCATTTCAGGCGGTTGGCCTGGTATGTCTCGAAATTGGATACCGACGACACCTCGAGCCAGCGCTTCTGAGCCGCGCTCCACACTTCGAAATCGAAGGTGATGGCCGACGTGAAGCTCATGTCGCCTCCGCAGAGACGCAGTATGTGCCAGGGGAGTCCGAGCTTTTCAAGAAGTCCCTGCACGTGATCCTTCATCTCTTCAAGTGCTCTGTAGGAGTCTTCGGGACGCTCTACGCGCACAATCTCCACCTTGTCGAACTGATGGAGACGGTTAAGACCGCGCACATCCTTGCCGTAGCTCCCCGCTTCGCGGCGCCAGCAGGGAGAGTAGGCGCAGTTCTTTTTCGGCAGCTCGGCCTCGGGGATGATCTCGTCGCGGTAGATATTGGTCACCGGCACTTCGGCGGTTGGAATCAGATAGAGGTTATCGAGAGTCACATGGTACATCTGTCCCTCCTTGTCGGGAAGCTGTCCTGTGCCGTATCCTGACGCCTCGTTCACCACAAACGGAGGTTCCACCTCGGTGTATCCTGCCTTCCAAGCCTCGTCAAGGAAGAACTGGATGAGGGCGCGCTGCAGACGTGCTCCCTTTCCTATATAGAAGGGGAAACCGGCTCCGGTAACCTTGACGCCTGTCTCGAAGTCGATGATGTTGTATTTTTTTGCCAGGTCCCAATGGGGCAGAGCGTCGGCGGGGAGTTCGGGAATGATGCCTCCTGTCTTCTCCTCCACGTTCTCTTCGGCGCTCTTTCCCTCGGGGACGGCGGCACAGGGGAGGTTCGGTACAGTAAGCAGCATCTCGCGGATCTCATGTTCGCGGCGTTCCAGCTGTTCCTGAAGTTCGCTGGTGCTCTCCTTGAGGGCGGCCACGGCTTCCTTTGCCCGCTCGGCCGCTTCTTTGTCCCCCTCTTTCATGTACTTGCCGATTGTGGCGGCAAGTTTCTTCAGCTCCGATGCGTCGCTGTCGGTTTTCTGTTGCAGACGGCGTCGCTCGGCATCGGTCTCGATTATTCTGGTTATGATATCACGGCCGTCGAATCCTTTCACGGCCAGACGCCCGATCACGAACTCGGGATCGGCTTTTATAGTTTGTAGTGTCAGCATTTTGTCAGATAATAGTTGTTGGATGCTCCTTGCCGGCGTCAGGCCAGCAGACGTTTCACTGCCTCCGATATGGCGCGGCCTTCGGCGCGACCCGCAAGCCGCTTGGTGGCCGCTCCCATAACTTTGCCCATATCCTTGGCCGATGAGGCGCCGGTCTCGGCTATGATGTCGCGCAATTCGGCGTCCAGTTCTTCGGCCGACAGCTGCCTGGGCAGATATTCCTCAAGCACCGCAGCCTCGGCCAGCTCGTTGTCGGCCAGCTCGGGGCGGTTGTTCTCATTATAAATCCGGGCGCTTTCCTTACGCTGCTTCACCATCTTGATGATGATTTTCACCGCGTTTTCGTCGGAGAGCTCTCCGTTGGCGCCTTTGGCTGTCTTTGCCTCCAGAAACTCTTTCTTGGCGCCGCGAAGTGCCTCGAGGCGCACCTTGTCGCGAGCGAGCATCGCCTTCTTGATGTCCTCGCTGACTTTGTCAAAAAGATTCATAATATGCTGTTGTATCTTATATTCTTATATCTTGTATTCAAGATCTGTCTTATGCTGCCTGATATCTGAGGACAGACCATGACCATACGGGGGAGGAAAATGTCCTTATCCCCGTACATATCCATCAAATCGCAAATTTAATGAAAAATCCGTTAATCTGAAAATCAAATTTGCAAAACCGCACAAAACCGCATATATGAGAGCGTATAAAAGTCGTTCATAGCCCGTAATTTGACGGGCTATTGCAATCTCTGACCGATTTGTATCTCATTGGACCCAGATTGCTTCCAGCTGAGGTTAACATGCTAAAAAAGGGAGCTCGCCTTCATTTCTTGCGATCTGAAGACGAGCGTGGGGATTTGGGGAGTGGGCGATTACGGATTCGAACCGCAGACCCTCTGTTTGTAAGACAGACGCTCTAAACCAGCTGAGCTAATCGCCCTGATTGTTGTTTTAATCAGCCTCCGCTACCGGAATGCTATCGGTGGGCGATTACGGATTCGA
>DERZ01000039.1 GCA_002361155.1 Porphyromonadaceae bacterium UBA3327
GCCCCGCCGGATACGCAGGCATAGACAAAGAGACCGGCCCCGCCATATTTACAGGCGGGGCCGGTCTCCTGTCCGGGATTTTTGTGTGCTTTTACACCAATGTCACAACAGTGTCTTCATCCTCCTCGGCAATTGCAATCTTGCCTTCGCGGCCAAGCCAGCCGAGTGCGGCCATGAGTTCGTCTTTCTTAAGCCTGGTGGCCTTCTTGATGCCTTTCATGCCCAGCATGCGGGTATCGGAAGTTTCCAGTGCCTTGTAGACTTCTCCTGCCCACGTTCCAATTGATTCGATGTTCATTTTATCTGATATTTAGTTAAACCAACCGAGCTCGGTCTTCTGACGCGCCATTGCAGGCGATTTTTGATGGCCGCGCTCACGTTTGAAGTTGCACAGATCTGGTAAATTAACAATTATCATGATCTTGTACTTTATTTTCAATCCTTTTATAATAATAAATTAACAATTTTATTGCATTAAATGTTGGCTGTTCAAGAGATTTTTAAGAAAAATATGCTAAATTTGCACTCCCCCACGCGGGATTTTATCGTTATGATAATATGGCAAAATCAAAGAGGAACATGCCGGAGCTATCCGGCGAGATGATGAAGGGCACTGTCGTGCGAAACACAGGCAGCAACTACATGGTGCGTCTTGATTCCGGCATGGAGATTCCCTGCCGTGTAAAGGGAAATCTGCGCATCAAGGGGATCCGGACCACCAATCCCGTGGCTGTCGGGGACATTGTGACGGTGGCCAAGGCTGCCGATGACGCCGACTTCATCGTGGCCGTGGAGCCGCGCCGCAACTATATTATACGGCGTGCCTCCAACCTGTCGAAAGAATCGCACATCCTGGCTTCGAATCTGGATTGCGCCGCTCTGGTGATTTCCCTCCGCGATCCTGCCACGCCCACCACATTCATCGATCGCTTCCTTGCCACTGCCGAGGCCTACGCCATTCCGGCCGTAATCATAATAAACAAGGCCGACATATACGATGCCGACGACATGGAGCTTGCCGAGGCAATGAAATATCTGTATGAATCCATCGGTTACGGGGTTACTGTCGTCTCGGCGCTTACAGGAGAGGGTATAGGCCCTCTCCGCGACTTTCTCCGCGACAAGACCACTCTCTTTGCCGGAAACAGCGGAACCGGAAAGTCATCGCTTATAAATGCCATTGTGCCCGGCGCCGGACTGAAGACCGGCAGAATCTCCGACATCCATCACACCGGAACGCATACCACAACATTCTCCGAGATGGTGTCGCTGCCCGGAGGAGGGGAAATTATCGATATACCCGGAGTGCGCGGATTCGGCACCATCGACTTCAAGCCGGAAGAGGTGTCGCATTATTTCCCCGAGATTTTCAAGGCTGCCTCCGGATGCCGCTACAGCGACTGCAAACATACCGGCGAACCGGGTTGTGCGGTGATTCCCGCCATTGAGCGGCATGACATAGCACAGAGCCGTTATGCCTCATATCTCTCGATTCTCGAAGAGCTTCAGGACTCCGACAAATACCGCAAGCCATTCTGACCGATACCGGCTTCCGTTCAAAATCATTCAGGGCGGACCTCGCGGTCAGCCCTGAATGATGCTAAAAATCAAATTTAACTGATTTTTATTCTATATTGTATCTTCTATTCTTGCCTATTTGTCAGGATCCGTTTGCAGACGCTTCTGGACAGCCACTTATGGCAGTGTTGTTACTCAGAAAGTTATCTTCTGAAATTCACGGATCTCACCACCCGCGTAGGTACAGCTTTCCCATCGATCTTTCCGGGAGTCCACGGCGGCATGATTCCGATCACTCTGATTGCCTCGCGGTTCAGCGAAGGCTCCACGCCACGGAGGACAGAGATATGGCTGATGGAGCCGTCGGTGTTCACCACAAAGGAGCAGGTGACCCGTCCCTGCACGCCCCGTCTGTACGCCTCGTGCGGATAGCAGCGATGTTCGTTAACAAACGTCATCATCTTTGCGTCGCCACCGGGAAAGGAAGGCTTCTCGGAAACATAGTCGTACTCGAAGACTTCCATATAGCTTGTGCATCCCGCCGCAGAGACCCCGATGTTGACTCTGCAGGTCTGTGCGTTGGCTCTCCCTCCGATCAGGAAAAAGCCGGAAATGAAAAGTATGGATAGAAAAATTCGAAACATTGTCATGTTCTTTTTAGAAGTCCGGTCCAGAACCGGTTCTTCGGTTGCCATGGTATTTCAGCAGATTATGGTCTGATATCCCTTTACCCACGAATCCTTTATCCTTCCTATCCACTTCCGGATGCAAATTTAAGGGATATTGCGCAATCTGTCAATAGACGAATGTTTAATAATAGTTAATAAATGTTGAATTCGCACGTTAGCGCGTCGTTTCCATCAGTCCCGGCAGTCGCCATGAGAAGAATATCTGGCGCGGTTTCATAATAGAGGGGGGATGCTTTTCGTTAAATCATAGATGAATGTCAGAATCAAAGGGGCGGCGCTGGCCGCATCGGCCATGCTGGGCATCCTCCACGCTGCTGTCGCGGAGGAGACGTCCAACGCGTACCATTTCCTCGACATCCCCACCTCCTCGCATGTGATGGGACTTGGCGGAAACAATATCTGCGTGATCGAGGACGATGTGTCGCTTGCCGACCAGAATCCGGCGCTGATCGGTCCCGAACTCGATATGCAGGTCAACGTCAACTATATGTACTACATGGGCAGCAGCAATTTTGCCGGTGTCCGTTACGGCATGGCTGCCGGTGATCATGGCGCCTGGGCTGTGGGACTGAGATATCTCAACTACGGAAAAATCGAAGGATACGATGAGTTCGGCACCCCTATCGGAGCATTCACCCCTTCCGACATGGTGGTGGAAGGCACATATTCGCGCGACATCACCGACCGTTGGCGCGGAGGTGTTAATATCAAGATGGCCTACAGCCAGTATCAAAGCTATACAGCCCTGGCTCTTGCCGCTGATCTCGGAGTTAATTATTACGACGATGAGCACGGACTCTCCTTCTCGGTGGTGCTCCGAAACATGGGAGGACAGATCAAGCGTTTCGGCACCAGCTATAACCGCGTTCCGTTCGATGTGCAGATAGGTTACATGCAGTCCGTAGGCGACTCTCCGGTATCGGTATCGATCACCGCCAACAATCTCGTGAGATGGCGCATCCCGTACTATTCATACAAGGCCGACGGCGACGAGAACTTTCAGGAGGAAAACGGTTTCTTTTCCAACTTTTTCCGTCACCTGATATTCGGACTCCAATATCAGCCGAGCGATAAATTTTATATCGATTTGGCTTACAACTACAAGACGCACAGCGACATGTCGGCATTCAGCCGCAACTTCCTCTCCGGATTCTCCGCCGGCGCCGGCTTCCGCACGCGAGGTTTCGGCATCGGCGTGGCCTACGCACAGCCTTTCCGCTCCGGCTCCACCGTGATGTTAAATCTCAATTGCTCGATAGGGGAACTGCTTTATTAACCCGGTAACCTGGAGAGAGACTGGTTCAGGATGTGTTCGAGGTCCATCGAACTGAGCCGCGTGCGGATCTTGCCGTTTTCGGCTACCGATATCCCTCCTGTCTCTTCGCTGACAATCACGCACACCGCATCTGTCTGCTGGCTCATGCCGAGCGCCGCCCGGTGGCGCAGACCGAGATTTTTCGGAATGTTCATGTCGTGGCTTACCGGCAGGATACACCCGACAGAAGCAATCCTGTGGCCGGCGATTATCATTGCTCCGTCGTGGAGCGGCGAATTCTTGAAGAAAATATTCTCGATCAGGCGGGCGTTGATGTCGGCGTCGATTTCATCCCCTGTCTTCTCGAAGTCGGTGAGGGGGACCTTGCGCTGGAACACTATCAGCGCGCCTGTCTTCGATTTCGACATCGACATGCATGCGTAGACCACTGTCATCACCTCCGCATGCTCCTTCTCGTTGCTCTTGTCGTGCCTGAATATCTTGCGGATGTGTCTCCAGTTGCCCGGTCCGCCTATGTCGATCAGAAACCGTTTTATCTGGTCCTGGAAAAGAATCACGAGCACTATCAGTCCGATGCTCATGAACTTGTCGACAATCGAGCCGGTGAGCCTCATGTCGAATATTTCGTAAGCGAGCACCCACACGAGGATGAAGGCGAGCACTCCGTAGAAGAGCGACAGCGTGCCGCTCTTCTTCATCAGCCGGTACACATAGTAGAGCAGAAGCGCCACTATCAGGATGTCGACTATGTCTTTAATTCCGAAGTCAATCATGGATGGTCATATATGTGAGGTAGTTCTCTATGAGAGGCCGGTGTCGGCAGGTTCACACCAGCGACATGTCGGCGCTGTCCCGATCGTGGCCGAGGGTTAGGATGGTGTTGCGCTCCGGCACGTTCCTGAGATATGCTTCCGCCACGCCGACGGCCTGCACCGCCTCCTCCACATCATGGACGCGGAGGATGTCGGCTCCGTTGAGAAGGGCGATGGTATTGAGCGCCACGGTTCCGGGCAGCGACTGTTCAGGAGTGATCCCCAGTTCCTTCCAGACCATGGTCTTGCGCGACATGCCGGCCAGCAGCGGGCAGCCAAGCGAGCTGAAAGCGCCGAGCGACGCAAGCAGACGGTAATTCTGGTCGACGTTCTTGGCGAATCCGAATCCGGGGTCGACAATCACGTCGGCCACACCCTTGGCATGGAGCGCATCGACCTTCTCCGCCATGTCTCGGAGCACTTCGGCGGCCACATCGTCATAGACTGCGAGGCTCTGCATGGTGTCGGGCGTGCCACGCGTGTGCATCAGCACGTACGGTACCCCGAGCTCTGCCACCGCATCCCACATATCCGGGTCAAGGTCTCCTCCCGAGATGTCGTTGATGATGTCCGCGTTCCAGCGGACCACGCATTCGTGCGCCACAGAGGCCCGGAATGTGTCGACCGACAGAATCGCGTCCGGGTATTGTTCGCGGATGCGCGACAGTACCGGCGCAAGACGCTCGAGTTCCTCGGCGGCCGACGGCACCGGCGCTCCGGGACGTGTGGAGCAGCCTCCCACGTCGATGATTGCCGCTCCGGCCCGCAGCATTTCTCCGCATCGCGCCGCCGCTTCCGTGTCGGGAATGCGGCTGCCGCTGTAAAAACTGTCCGGAGTGGCGTTGATAATGCCCATAACCGCCGGGCGCGTCAGGTCGAGAAGGCCTCGGCCTGTCCTTATCGTTTTTCTCATCTTCATAATGCGAAGTTACTACTTTTTTTGCTTTTATGAAAAAAAATGACTAACTTTGCGGTCGCTTTGGCAATCTCTGGTAAGACTGCCGTCCGCAAGGCGGCACCGAGAAGCTTATTAAATTGCAAACAAATAAAAACTTATAATAATGGACTTAATTAAAATCGCGGAAGAGGCATTTGCCACTCCCAAGAAAAAATGCGATGAATTCGGCCCTGGTGACACCATCACCGTGGCTTACCGTATCAAAGAGGGTAACAAGGAGCGTATACAGCAGTATCGTGGCGTAGTGATCAAGATCAACGGCCACGGCGACAAGAAGCGTTTCACCGTACGCAAGATTTCCGACGGAGTGGGCGTGGAGCGTATCTTCCCCCTCGAATCACCCTTCATCGAGTCGATTACAGTCAACAAGCTCGGTAAGGTGCGTCGCGCGAAACTTTATTACCTCCGCGGCCTCACCGGCAAGAAAGCACGTATCAAAGAGCGTTTTGTCAGAAAAGCAAACTGATCCTGACAATCATCTCACCGTACAGAAGAGTCCGGCCGCTCGGCCCGGTCTCTTTTTTTTGTCCGTATCGGCCGAATCCCGGAATTTTCGGGTACATGCAACCGAATCTCGGATTTTTTTGTTAAATTTGCAGTGGCCCGCGTGCGCGTATGCATGCGCGTATGTGCCAAGAAGCATGGGGCCGCCAACATAGACCAAGAACAGATGGAAATGTCAAAAAAAGCATTATTGATTATCCTTGACGGATATGGCATAGGTGACCATAAGAAGGACGATGCCATATTCAACACACCGACTCCTTTCATGGACTCGCTTGTCGCACAATATCCCCACTCGCAGCTGCAGGCCAGCGGAGAGGACGTAGGCCTTCCGGAAGGCCAGATGGGAAACTCGGAGGTGGGCCACCTCAACATCGGAGCCGGGCGCGTTGTCTATCAGGATCTGGTGAAAATCAACCGCGCTATCGCCGATGGCTCCTTCCGGACGAATCCGGAGGTGGAAAGCGCGTTCAGCTACGCCCGCGACCACAACGTGCCCATCCACTTCATGGGCCTGACCAGCTCGGGCGGCGTGCATTCATCTCTCGATCATCTCTACGCCCTCTGCGACACCGCGAAAGCGTATGGTCTCGACAAGGTGTATCTGCACTGCTTCATGGACGGCCGTGACACCGACCCCAGGAGCGGCGCCGGCTTTCTCGCCGAAGTGCGGGAGCACTGCGCCGGAAGTGCCGGCAAAATCGCATCGGTCATCGGCCGCTATTATGCCATGGACCGCGACAAGCGCTGGGAGCGCCTCAAACTCGCATATAATATGCTCGTCTACGGCGAGGGCCGCAAGAGTGATGACATGGTCAGGGCCGTGGAGGAAAGCTATGCCGAGGGAGTGACCGACGAATTCATCAAGCCGATTGTCAACGATACCGTCGACGGACGCATCGGTGCCGGCCATGTGGTGATATTCTTCAACTACCGCAACGATCGCGCCAAAGAGTTGACCGCCGTGCTTACACAGCATCCGGAGGACGGCATGAGCCCCGTCAATGACCTGCAGTACTACTGCATGACTCCTTACGATGACTCGTTCAAGGATGTCCATGTGCTTTTCTCCAAGTCGGATGTATCCGACACCATGGCCGAGTACCTCTCGAAGAATGACAGGAAACAGCTGCATATTGCCGAGACGGAGAAATACGCCCATGTGACCTTCTTCTTCAATGGCGGCCGCGAGGAGCCCTGGCCTGGCGAAGACCGTATCCTCGTGCCCTCTCCCAAGGTGGCTACCTATGACCTCCAGCCCGAAATGAGCGCGCCGGAAGTGACCGAAAGACTTGTCGGCGCAATCGATTCCGGCAAGTATGACTTTATCGTGGTCAACTTCGCCAACGGCGATATGGTGGGACACACCGGTGTCTATTCCGCCATACAGAAGGCTGTGGGATGCCTTGACAATTGCGTGGAGAAGGTGGTGACCGCCGCCAGGGCCCACGGTTACGAGACGGTGATAATCGCCGACCATGGAAATGCCGACCATGCGCTCAATGCCGACGGAAGTCCCAACACCGCGCATTCGCTCAATCCCGTTCCCTTCATTTACGTAGGCTCTCATCCGGAGGCCAGGGTGGAGAACGGGCGACTCGCCGATGTGGCGCCGTCGCTGCTCCGGCTGATGGATCTCCCGCAGCCCTCCGGCATGACCGGCAAGAACCTGATTCAGTTCTGAATATCTGATTCAGTATGAATAAAGGACTGAAAACCATGATGTGCGGCCTCCTCCTCGCGGCGGGGGCCGCCATGGCAGAAGATCTCGTTATTCTCACCACCAACGACACCCATTCCAACATCGATACCGATGTCTCCGGTGCGGGCGGTGTGCTGCCGCGCAAGGCCATTATAGACTCGGTGAGAAAAGCAGAGAAAAACGTGATTCTCGTCGATGCAGGCGACATGGTGCAGGGAACGCTCTATTTCAAGTATTTCAAGGGGGATGTGGAGTATCCGCTGTTCAACATGATGGACTACGACATCCGCATTCTCGGCAACCATGAGTTTGACAACGGGATTGACGAGCTGGCCCGGTATTGGAAAAACGTGAAGGGCGACCGGCTGTCGGCAAACTACGATTTCTCCGATACCCCTGCGCGCGGTATTTTCATGCCCTCCGTGATAAAGAAAGTGGACGGCCACAAGGTGGGATTTCTGGGCCTTAACGTGGATCCCAAAAGTCTTATATCCGAAGAGAACTACAATGGAATGAAGTTCAAGGATATAATATCGACCGCCAATGCGGAGGCCGCCCGTCTGCGCAAGAAAGGCTGCGACCTTGTCGTGGCTGTGACCCATATCGGTTACGGTCCCGAGCCGGGCCGCGAGAGTGACCTCGATCTGGCGCGCCAAAGCCGCGACATCGACATCATCATCGGAGGCCACTCCCATTCGTTCGTCGACCCCTCCACTCCCGATAAGACCCCTTATAGGATCGTGAATGCCGAAGGGCGCCCCGTACTTGTTACCCAGACCGGAAAATACGGCAGGAATGTGGGCTGCATCAAGATAGATCTCGACCACCTGGCGGACCGGGACTACGGTTATGAGTACATTCCGGTGACCGACAGATTTCCGCACGAGGCATACGACAATAAAATCGAGGCTTTTCTCGCGCCCTACAAACATGTGGTGGACTCGGTCAATTCAGTTGTGGTAGGTCACAGTCTGCAGAACCTCTCCAACCGGAGGGAATCCGGCCCATTCGCGAACTGGGCCGGGGATTTCGGCCAGTGGTACGGCCGTAATGTGGCGGACAGTCTGCGTATGTCGGATCCAGCTTTCCCGGATGTGGACCTTGCCATAATGAATGTCGGTGGTATCCGGCAGCCCATGCCGGAGGGGCCGGTTACCGAAGGACAGATACTCTCAACATTCCCTTTCTCCAACAGACTGAGGCTTATTTCCATAAAGGGAAGTGATCTTGTGGAGACCATGAAAATTGTGGCTCCGCGCGGAGGCGAGGCCGTGAGCGAGGCCGTACGGGTGGTGACCGACGGCAAGGGCAACGTGCTCAGGGTGGTGGTAAACGGTGAGGAGGTGGATCCGGAACGGGATTACACTGTCTGCACCATAGACTATATCGCCGAGGGGAACGACGACATGATTCCGATGAAACGTCACCGTGAACTCTGGCGCGATTCGGAGGAGGTGAGTGTGCGCATACTTGAATATGTCAGACATCTTGAAAGCCTCGGCCTCGGAATAAATCCCGATCCCACAAGGCGTTTTGTGCGGGATGTCAGGCTTCCGGCCGGAGAGGTGCCGGAAAGTTGATAACAGTTGAAGAGATGGTCTCTCCCTATATACAGATACTTCAGGCGAGAGGGGCGCGGTTGCTGCTTCGGGCGGCTGTCTGCGCTCTTCTCCTTTTTATGTCGTGTGGAAGAGGGTCGGAGATAGGATCCGGCAGCGCCATGCGGGAAGCCGGTCCGGCTGCGGTTCCGGACCTTACGGCGGTTGCCTGGCAATGGGCCGATTCCGTGACCGCGTCGATGGACCTTGAGCGGAAGGTGGCGCAGTTGTTCATGCCGGCCGTCTATTCTTCCGACGACCTCTGGACTCTGCGGCAGGTGGCGGAATATGGACGGATGGGAGTGGGAGGCATAATCCTGCTGAAGGGGGACAGCAGGGGAGCGGCGGCCCTGGCCGACACTTTGCAGAAAATTTCGGGCGTGCCCCCGTTTGTGGCTGTGGATGCCGAGTGGGGACTCGCCATGAGACTCGTCGACGCGCCGGCATTTCCCGCCAACCGCAACATAGGCCCGGAAGCGGACGACCGCATAATGTTCGACTATGGGCGCGAACTCGCTGCGGAGTGTCGCCGGCTCGGCATAAATATGGTACTCGGGCCGGTTCTCGACGTGGACGGAGGAGCAGGATTTATGGGGAAGCGCAGTTTCGGGGGCGACCCGCGAAGGGTGGCGGAACTCGGAATTGCTTATGCCCGCGGTCTGGAGGCCGGGAATGTGATAAGCGTCGCCAAGCATTTTCCGGGACATGGAGCAGTCTCGACGGATTCCCACAAGGGGAAGGGTGTGCTGGCCCGCAGTCTGCATGAGATGGATTCGCTGGACCTCTATCCCTTCAGGCGCTGGGTTGAGCAGCGGCTCACCGGCGTGATGGTGGGGCATCTTGCCGTTCCCTCGATCGATTCGCGCATGTTGCCGGCGGCGGTATCGCCCGCTGTGATCAATGGTCTTCTGCGCGGGGAACTCGGTTTCGAAGGACTCGTTCTGACCGATGCTCTCAGCATGAAGGGTGCGGAAGGGTCGGGTAGCGACCGGGCTCTTGTTGCCGGTGCCGATATTATCGTCGCTCCCGACGATACTGAAAAGGGAATCAGGGAGATTACCGATGCCGTCAGGAGCGGGGCTGTCAGGGAATCGAGACTTGACGCGAGTGTAAGCCGGATTCTTTTTCACAAATATCTGCTATCGGGCGGCAGACATGGAGAAGTGGATCCCGACAATCTCCCCGACGACATCATGTCGCCGCAGGCCGATTCCATCTCGCGCCGTCTGGTGCAGTGACTCCCCTGACGCTCAATTAAGATAAAATAAAAAAGCCTCTGCGCCGTGGGCGCGAGGCTTTTTTGCGGCTCGTTTAAGCCGTCTTCCGCTCGTATGGAGTTACTTGCTTGCGAGATGGTCGCTTACGCTGAGCGATGCGCGGCCCTTGGCGCGACGGCGGGACAATACCTTGCGGCCGTCCTTGGTTGCCATTCTCTCGCGGAATCCATGCTTGTTGACTCTGCGACGGTTGGAGGGTTGAAAAGTCCTTTTCATTTCTATTTGATTTTTTAATTTGCAAATTGTGCGTGCGGACCGTGCCGCCTCGCTTTCCGGAGAATGCCGTAACGCGTTTCAGACATTCGGGTGCAAAATTAATCAAAAGTTTCCGAATCCACAAATTTTGTCGCAGTTTACGCTCTTTTTTCCGCTCCCAATGCCGGAATCCGGCAAATCTGTCTCTTTCCACTCTCTTTTTCCCTTTCAAAAAATGCGATTCCAAAAAAAATGATTAATTTTGTAGCTTGAAAGAATAACAACAAATAACAGCATATTACAATGATGAACGCTCAGGACATCAAGAACGGCACATGCATCCGTCTTGACAACCGTCTCTATTTCTGCGTGGAATTCCTCCACGTGAAACCTGGTAAAGGAAATACTTTCATGCGCACCAAGCTCAAGGACGTGGTCGACGGCCGCGTGATAGAGCGCCGTTTCAACATCGGCGAGAAGCTTGAGGACGTGCGTGTGGAGCGCCGCCCCTATCAGTATCTCTACGCCGACGGCGAGGATGACATCTTTATGAACAACGAGACTTTCGAGCAGATTCCCATCAGCAAGGAGCTCGTGACCGGCGCCGCATATATGAAGGAGGGTGACGTCGTGGAGGTTGTCAGCGATGCTTCCACCAACACTGTCCTCTATGCGGAGATGCCGATGAAGACCGTGCTCAAGATCACCTACACCGAGCCGGGTCTCAAGGGTGATACCGCCACCAATACTCTTAAACCCGCCACAGTAGAGACCGGAGCTACCGTAAAGGTGCCTCTCTTCATCAACGAGGGCGAGAGCATCGAGGTCGATACCCGCGACGGCAGCTACGTAAGCCGCGTGAAGGCCTGAGGCCGGTTGTCTCAGAGCGCACCTCTGATTTGTTCTCATAATTTATCAACGAGCAGTCCTCTCCCGACATGAAAGCTCCCGATCAGATTCTATTTTCAATCATTGTGCCTGTCTACAACAGGCCCGATGAGGTGGCTGACCTTCTCGAAAGCCTTGAGGCGCAGACCGACAAGGGGTTCGAGACGGTGATAGTGGAGGACGGAAGCACGGTGCCTTGTCTCCGGGCCGGGGAGAATCCTGACGGCTCGCTGATCCCTGAGGGACACGATGCGCTGAGACTCAAGTATTTCAGAAAGGATAACGAAGGGCGCAGCATTGCCCGCAATTACGGACTTGACAGAGCCGACGGAGATTTCTTTATCTTCGTCGACTCTGATTGCATTTTACCGCCGTATTATATAGAGTCGCTGCGCCGCTCGCTTAAGGAGAATCCGGTGGACTGCTTCGGCGGTCCCGATGCCGCCCATGATTCATTCTCCAGGACCCAGAAAGCCATCAGTTACTCGATGACCGCCTTTCTTACCACCGGCGGAATACGCGGCGGCAAGGTCTCGATGGAAAAATTCACCCCGCGTACTTTCAACATGGGTTTTTCGCGGGAGGTGTACGACCGGGTCGGCGGGTTCCGGGAGATGTTCAGCGAGGACATCGACATGAGCACCAGAATCCGCCTCGCCGGCTTTTCCATCTCGCTCTATCCCGATGTGTATGTCTATCACAAGCGCCGTGTCGATCTGAAGAAGTTCTGGAAACAGGTGCATGTGTTCGGCATGTCCCGTATCACTCTCGAACTCCTCTATCCCGGCTCGATGAAGCTCGTGCACTGGCTCCCGGCCGTGTTTACGGTCGGTGCGGTCGCGCTTATAATCGGATCTTTTTTCTGCAAATGGCTCCTGATTCCGCTGCTTGTGTATGTGGTGGCGTTATGGGCAGGAGCCCTCGTTGCCACAAAAGACCTCGACATAGCATGTCGCGCCATCGCTGCAGCCATGGTGCAGCTCACCGGTTACGGAACAGGTTTTCTTAAGGCATGGTTCTCGAAGATTCTCCTCGGCAAAGGCCGCGACATCAACGAGGAGATAGAAATCCGAAAAGGTAAAAACGAAAATCTATAAGCCTCTCGCCATGGAGACACTCGACACTGTAAACGAATCTTCCGCATCATCTCTGCCGGAAGAGAGGGTCGAGGCCGGCAAGGTTCTTAAAGTCGCGGATATGCCCGACGATGAGCGTCCGCGGGAGAAAGCACTTAAATATGGGATTGGATCTCTCACGTCGGCGGAACTTTTCGCTCTTATTCTTCGCACCGGCACGAAAGGGCGCCCCATCACCGATCTGTGTCGCGACATCATGCGCGTAAACGACGGAAAAATCCTGAATCTCGAGCGGCGTGACCGTCGCGAACTGGAGATGATTGACGGACTCGGTCCGGTAAAGGCCCAGCAGATAGAGGCGGTGATGGAGATTGTGCGGCGTTATCGCCGCGAGAGTCTTGGCCGGCGGATAATCATCAGGAGTTCCAGGGATATATATGAAATGATGAGCGCCGAAATCGCTAATCTTCCTCATGAGGAATTCTGGGTGATTACGCTCAACCGTGGAAACATGGTGACCGGAGCGAAGAGATGCTCGGAAGGAGGCGCCGCCGGTACAGTGTTCGATGTAAAAAAGATTCTGAAGCACTGCATCCTGCTCGGAGCCGAAGGCGTGATAGTATGCCACAACCACCCGTCGGGAAATATGCGCCCCAGCGGTCCCGACGACTCCATCACCCGCAAGATGAAAGAAGCCTGCGCCGCCCTTGATATACGCATGTTCGATCACCTGATAATCACCACCGAAGGCTACTACAGCTACACCGACCAGGGGCGCCTCTGATTATCTTGGTTGCTCAATATATTCAAATATTTTGATAAGGCGGGTTTATACGAAAAATTTGAGTATATAATGCATTGTTACGAGCTGAATGTTTGAATGATAAACTGATATTTTTTCGATTTCTAAACTTACCATTTGATAGATTCACTATGTAGTAACTATTCAGCGAAAACAAATGGCGTGATGGATCGTCTCGACTGTTTAGCCGAGAGCCAGACTGGCGTATAGTGGAGATTGTCCGTTTTTCCAGGCGGTATCAGCAATGGAGTGCAGTGCATGAAAGGCATCTGCACCAGTATCTTACCGGAAGCAACCTGATGTTTTTTTGTTTTACCTTCAGCTTACGGATTCCTCGCTCAGATGCGTTGTTGTCCGAGGGTATTGCCGGCTTCTCAAGGAAGTTGAAGATGTAGTCGCGGCAGCACGGATGTTCTTACCGAACGTTATGGCATTACCGTCTCTTTTTCGCGGAGCATAATCACGGTTGCAACAACCGTAGGCGCAGACATTTTTATTAAATCTGCGCTCATAGTATATTGGCGTTATCGGCGGTAGGTCAATCTTCTGCGTGACATAATCAGGTTCCCCTTGCACATACGCCAGGTATCTGCCGCACTCACGGCAAAATCGGGAGGACACATTTTCGATTTCATCAGGCAACTCAACCTTCATGTGCATCGTTCCTTCATGGCCCAGCTGGCCGCAGACAGTCTTGTCCGACTTTTTTCTCAGCGACTTAGTACGCCGATCAACCTCAGGTTTTATCGGTTCTTTCGATGGCAGAGTGCTCTTGTTTCCCGAGTCTTTGGGCGGCTTATCATATTTCTCCCGACGCTTGCGCAACCCGCGGTTCTCTTTCAGCAGTATGTCGATATTACAATTAAGTGATCATATCTGGGCACGCTGTGAATCGATGGTATTTTGCATCAATTCCAGCTGAGACGTAAGACCGGGGAGGACTGCCGCTATGTCGTTAACATGCTGCTTCACAGATACAAAAATAATGATTTTATCTGAGATACGCAAATAAAATCGCCACTAATTTTGTGAAAATCAGAAGATTATTGCAATATATCGCTATACCCCTTCGATGTAACGATTCGCTGCATAGTTACCACTATACATCATAAAGGTTAAGATATGTTAAAAATGTTAAATGATAACAATTTTACACATTATTATCATATATTTGCAACGTTGTTAATACAACGAGTACAAAAGGAAATGTAATTTCCGAATCTTTGAATTAACCTTAATTAATTAATATCATGAAAAAGATTCTATTTTTGTTATTGCTACCATTTTTGGTAGCTTGCTCTTCCGAAATTTTGCCGGAAAGCCATGGTGTCGAAGGATCGGTGGCAAGTCACGAAGTATCCTTGGAGAATGCTCTTAAAAGAGTAGAACCATTATTTTCTTCAATAGGAGGTAAAACAAGATCAGGTTTAAAAGTATCATCCGTTGAATATGTTACTGCTCCGCGCAGAACACGTTCTAACATAGATTCGGTGATGTATTATCTTGTTAACTATGGCAAAGAAACGGGTTTTGCTCTTCTTGCGGCGGATGATAGGATTTATCCAGTATTGGCAATCTCTGCAGATGGAAATATGGTCATGGAGGATACGGTGAGCAATCCAGGTTTAGCAACTTTCTTTAGAGAAATAGGCTGGAATCCCCCGATAATTCCGGATACATTAGTAAAGCCTGATGATCCGTTGTATTTAATACAGTTGGTAAATGTCGTCAAGCCTAAGTTATCCCAAGCGGTAAGTAAATGGGATAGAGAAGAAATTGCAGAATTGGTTTATAATCAATACGGATATTACACAGATAAAATTAAGGGTACAACTTTGTCTACTGTTCAAATAATGTCGCATTATGGTCATCCGAATGCGTATCAATTAAAGGCAAATTATCCGTATCTTAGAAGTATGGTAAATTGGGATTTTGTGAGATATTATCCGGCGAATTCAGATGAAAATAAGCCTTTGATAAATTTGTTTTCTAATTTAGATGAGGATATGGATGATTATCCCTTGGCTATTGCATTACCATATACTTTTAGAGAATGGGGATATGAAAGTCCACATTATAGCGATCCTTTGGATAGACTTACGTGGCCGAATTTTGGAGGTTCGGAATATATTGCGGATGCCTTGGATGATGGATATTTGGTGCAAGCTTTTGGCGAGGATACAGGTGGTATAATATGTGCTTGGACTATTGATGGATATATGAAGTATATCTATCCGACAGCAATTGCTCCGAAAGATGAGGATACTGTTAACCTATTACATTGTGTATGGGGAAACGGTGGCAGGGATAATGGGTATTTCTTTTGTAGAGTTAATAATCCGGTGGATGGTTTTGATATCGGCGCTAAACCAGAGAAACCCGATTCGCAAACCACGGAAGATGCTGAACCACGAAGCGCGGTTGAGTTTTACCAATATAAATACGAACCAAGATGAAAGGATTTAATAGAGTTACATTGTTTTTAATGTCAGTCATATCTGTCATATCGATATTTGTTTCTTGTGGTCATGATAATGAACCTGAAAGCAACGAATTTCCTGTCCCGCAGGATATGAGGAGATTTATGTATGCGTTAAATATCACGAATGAGGGAGTATACGGTATGCCGAAAGCAGTTGCCACTCCCAAGGTATACGGATGGATTTTACCGGTACCGGTAGATTTCGGTAAAACAACCCTGAATATAAGATATAGTAAAGAAACGGTTCAACCGCTATATCTATCATATAGGAAGGCAGGGAAAACGGAGAATGTGGATTTTCCGGGATCCGGACGCATGGAGTGTGACGGCTCGATTACAATGGAAGTAGTTGATGAAGAAGAATTCATTTTAGAACTTCCAGCTGTGACTCATGGCGTAGAGTACAATGGTGTTTCTGATTTACGAATCATGCTGAAGGCGAAGCCTGATGAAGTAAGGGTTGATGGGCTGAGAACCGATGTCGATGAATCTAAATTTCCGGAAGAAATCCCTCTCGTTATTTTGCCGGGCGGATGGAAAGATGGAGCTTCCGAATATTCAATTCCTTCTTTATATCCCATAAAGTAATTTTGAAAATAACCATAGAAAAAAGATTTGTCTCCGTCGTGATTGTATGGAGACAAATCTTTTATGTACAAAAAAAACTCCGGGGCCGAAGCTCCGGAGTCCCTTTCCCGGTCATGTAGTTTTGGTGGATGGCCCTTTATAAGAACCCTGAATGGCCGGTGAATGTATTTTGCGGGGGGACTCATGCCTCTCCGTTGTGTCAGACTACCCCATTGTCTACGCCGGTGATGGCCTCGAATGTGCCTATTGAGTACAGCCACCAGAGAAGAATGAATATCAGTATCAGTACACCCAACCACAGCCACAATTTGTTGACTTTCCTCGTGGAATTGTTTTTGCGATGCTTTGCGTCCGCGCGGAGATGGCTCGAATCCCTTACGATGTCGCGGCGCTCCTCTTCATATTTTTTGTCTCTTTCTTCCATAACCTCAGTGTGTTTTTATGTTCTTTGCAAATAAAACAACGCAAGACCGGGGTATGTTCAGAAATATTAAAAAATTAGATTCAGAATGGCACCTCGCTGTCGCCCGGGCCGGGCATGATGTCGGGCATCGGGGAGCCGGATGCGGGAGGTTGCGAGAAATTGAATCCGCTGTCGGAGAAGTCTATACCGGACTCCACACGGTTTCCGGTTCCGTTCCCAGCACCTTTGCTTCGTTCCTCCTCAACGCTGCGGAATGTCTCCTGCATTATCTGATACCCCTCGTCCCAGTTCTCGAAGCGTGCGAAACGGTTGACAAACCGTAGCTTCACGTCGCCGACCGCTCCGCTTCGGTGCTTTGCCACAATCAGTTCGGCGAGTCCGCGGATGTCATTGCCGTTGGCGTCTTCGGTGCTCTTGGTGTAATACTCCGGGCGGTGGATGAAGCATACGATGTCGGCATCCTGCTCGATGGCGCCCGACTCGCGGAGATCGGAAAGAACCGGCCGCTTGTCCTCGCGTGTCTCCGTGCTTCGGTTCAGCTGCGACAGCGCGATGATCGGTATGTTGAGTTCCTTGGCGAGAGCCTTGAGCGAGCGCGATATGGTCGACACCTCCTGCTCGCGGCTTCCCAGTTTCATGCCGGTGGCGTTCATCAGCTGGAGGTAGTCGATCATGATAAGTTTCACGCCGCGTTCACGCACAAGACGCCGCGCTTTGGTGCGCAGTTCCGTAATGGAGAGGCCCGGTGTCTCGTCGAGATAGAGCGGAGCGCTGAAAGCCAGGCGTATGCGCGAGTTCAGACGGTCCCATTCATCGGGAGTCAGCTGGCCGCTTTTGATTTTCTCACCCTCCAGGTCGGCGATGTTGGATATAAGACGCTTCACAAGCTGGACATTGGCCATCTCCAGGGTGAATATCGCCACGGGGATGTTATAGTCTATCGCCATATTCTTGGCCATGGAGAGCACGAATGCCGTCTTACCCATGGCGGGGCGCGCGGCGATGATGATCAGGTCGGAGTTCTGCCAGCCCGAAGTCATCTTGTCCAGACCCGTGTAGCCGGTCTGCAGACCGGAGAGTCCGGTCTCGGCATTGGCCGCCGTCTGGATCTGTTCCAGGGCGAGATTCAGGACAGGGTCTATCTGAGTCACTTCCCGTTTGAGATGTGTCTGCGATATATTGAAGAGTTCTCCCTCCGCTTCCTGGAGAAGGTCATCAACATCGTTGCTCTCGTCGAAAGCCTCCGTCTCGATTTTCGAGGCGAAGGAAATCAGGCGCCGCGCCAGAAATTTCTGTGCCACGATCTTGGCGTGGTATTCCACATTGGCAGCCGACAGCACGCGTGCGGTCAGTTCGGTGATGTGGACCGCACCGCCTGCTTTCTCCAGGTTGCCGTCGCGCCGCAGCTGCTCCTTCACCGACATCATGTCGATGGGCCGCTGGTTAAGACCCAGAGTCGATATCGCCTCGTAGATCATGGCGTTCACCGGGTCGTAGAACGCGTCGGCCGTCAATATGTCGGCCACGTTCATGTATGCGTCCTTCTCAAGCATCAGCGCTCCGAGCACCACCTCTTCCATCTCCGTGTCGCGGGGAGGGAGTTTGCCTGTGGCGTCCTGCATTACGGGCTGGAACTTAGGCTTGCTGTATTGTCTGTTTTCTGCCATTGAGAATGGGTCTTGTCGGTCATGAATACAAGCTTCTGACACATCAGAAGCTTGATAATTAATAATTATGTTTGATAAGTATCTTTGGCTGTCATCGGAATGACATGGATGCGAGTAGCCATGCCGATACGAAGAGCATCAGCATGGCGGTCTTCCCGAGAAGGGGATTGAGCTGTTTTCCGCTGCCGTTCCTGAGTTGTGTCCAGAGGAGATAATGGATGTTGATATATACAAGCATTCCGATCTGCCACAGGACTGGGAGAGTCGCGATGGTGGCGTATTCTATCAGTGCGAGGGCTATGAATCCGTTGAGGAGATAGTCTGTGGCCATTTTCTTGCGGCCGAAGATTACGACCGTCGTTTTCTTTCCCACGGCCTTGTCTTCGTCCATGTCACGGTAATTGTTGACGATAAGCACATTCGCTCCCATCAGCCCGACCGCAACAGATACCGGCAGAGTCACCGGGATCATTTCCCATGAGCCGGTCTGGATATATGTGGTCATGATCACGGGGACGATCCCGAAGAAAATCACTACCGCGATGTCTCCCAGTCCGTGATGGGAGAGGGGATATGGTCCGGCTGAATAGGCTATGGCGAAGAGGGCGATCGCTATGCCTACGAAGACAAGCCACCATCCTCCCCAGAAGATAAGGGAACAGCCTACCGCGCATGTTGCTGCAAGGAGGCCGAAAGTAGCGTTCCGCATCGCTGCGGGCGTTATGTCGCCCTCTGTCACTCCGCGGCGGAAACCGTCACGTCCCTTGCGGTCAAGTCCGTTGCGGAAGTCGAAATACTCGTTGGCAAAGTTTGAGACTATCTGGGCCATGACCGCGAAGATAAGACAGATGGTCCATGGCAACGGTTTGAACGAGCCGTAGTGCGCCGCGCAGCCCGCTGCGGCGATTACTCCTGCTGCCGACACAGGAAGGGTGCGGAGACGCATTGCCTCTATCCATGGCTTTATCTTCATCGTCCCTGCCGTTCTGAATATTCCGCCACGCGTTCGGCGAGGTCGTTGAGGTAATCGAATCTCAAAAGTTTCTCTTTTTCGGCCGGAAGGGCGTCGTAACCGTAGCGCAGACCGGCGAGCGCGCCGGCAATGGCAGCGTTGGAGTCGGCGTCGCCTCCCTGGGCGATGACGGTGTCGAAGGTCTCGGTGGCAGAGGATGAATGCCATAACGGCCATAGCCCCGCGCACATGGCCTTTCGGGTGTAGGACAATGTGTCCACGTCATCAAGTTCGAGATCCTCGATTTTGCAGACGCGGGTCTTTTCGAGCCACTGGAGTGTGCGCGGATCTATGTGCTCGCAAATGTCCACAAGATCCTCGAAGTCGGGAAGTTTCTCGTCCCACAGCAGGGAATGAGCCGTGCGGGCGAGTATCATGCCGGTCGACACGCAGCGGTTGTCATCGTTGGTGATGAGCGTGATGCGGCGTGTATGCTCCATCAGATCGACATAGCGGCTGGTGATGCCTGTCACTATGCCGCGTTGAGTTGCCTCGTTGGTTGCTTCGACAAATTTGCCTGACTGCCATACCTTGTGGGCAGCCGCTATCGGATGCTTTTCCCAGTCGGGAGCCTTGCACACAGTCCGGAGAAGGGGTGAACCGTCAAAAGTATCGCTGCTCACAAGTTTCTTGAGCGACAAGGCTATTGCATGAATGTCGAATCCGCCGCAGCCGAGTATCGTTTCCAGAAACCGGGTGATGATTTCTGTGTCGTTGGTCCACTCTCCCGGAAGCCATTGGATCCGGTGGGCGTCGCGGATAATATCTTCAAATCGGTGAAGACCTCCCGGATAATAATTCCTGATTTCGTTGCGGGTCATGAATTCAGCGCCCACACCCAGTGCATCCCCGAGTGCGAAGCCGAATATGGCTCCTTTGATTTTTTCCTGATGCTTCATTTGTAAGGTTAGAAATTGAACGGAAACCGCTGTTCCCTGTTATAATTAAGGTTACTTGGTGTGCTTTTGCGTTCAAAGGTAATAAAAAAAAACGATATGGCAAAAAAATTGAAGCCGTACAATCCCATGTACGGCTTCCAGATAGTCTTTGTACAGCTATTCCTGTGGGGCGGTAGGCACAAGTCGGTCCAGGAGGACTTTAGCCCGCTTGCCAGTCGTTGCCGACTATTTTCTAAGCTTTTTGAAGAAGTCTGTCATCAGCTGGCGACATTCCTCCTCGAGCAGTCCTCCTTCCACTGTGGTTTTCGGATGAATCGGGCTGCGTGCGGGGTTGAAGTAACTGAAAAAACCCCGTTTCGGGTCGGAAGTGCCGTAGACTATACGTCCGATCTGGCTCCATCCGAGCGCGCCGGCGCACATGGGGCAGGGCTCCACCGTGACGTATAGCGTGCATCTGGGGAGGTATTTTCCTCCTAACGAGGCGGCGGCCGCCGTAATCGCCATCATTTCGGCATGCGCCGTCACGTCGGTCAGTGTCTCCGTAAGGTTGTGTCCACGGCCTATCACCCGCCCGTTGCTGACTATCACGGCTCCGACAGGTACTTCTCCTCGCCGCGCGGCCTCTTCCGCCTCTTCGAGGGCCATCCGCATAAACCGTTCCTCTTCTCTGTTGATCATATTTACTGATTGGTCCGTTATTTTTCGGCTGCCTGTCTGTTTCCTGAAACCAGTTCCGCCGCTTTTCCAGCGACTTCCTCCATCAGCCATGCCGGTGTCGATGTGGCGCCGCAGATTCCGATGCTGGCGGCGCCTTCGAGCCACTCGCTCCGCACTTCCGAACTTTCCGTGACGGAGCGGGTGCGCGGATTCACCTTGAGACATTCCTGCAGGAGCACCTTGCCGTTGCTGCTCTTCGCTCCGGTCACAAATATCACCACTTCGTGGCCCGCGGCAAATTCACGGATTTTTACCGACCGGTTGGCTACCTGCCGGCAGATTGTGTCGAAGTACTGGAAGTTGCCGTCGCTTTTCCGCCGCTTTATCTCGTCTACTATCCGGCGGAAGCCGTCGATGCTCTTTGTGGTCTGCGAGTACAGGAGCACGTCACCTGATAGATCCGTGCTGTCGAGTTGCCCTGTGTCCTGGATCACCACCGCGTTTCCTTCGGTCTGTCCCACCAGCCCATTCACTTCTGCGTGTCCTTCTTTCCCATAGATGAGAAAGAGGGGCATCTTGTCGATCTCTCCGGAACGGAAGGCTCTCGTCGCCTCGTCGTAGGCCTGCTTGATGCGCCGTTGCAACCGCAGCACCACCGGGCAGGTGGCGTCGATTACCGTGATGTCGTTGCGGCGGAGAGTGTCGTAGGTGGAGGGAGGCTCGCCGTGGGCGCGAAGCAGCACGGTGCCCCCGCCCAGTCTGTCAAGGTCCTGGTGGGTGATTGTCTGCAGTCCGCGGAGTCTCAGCCGCTCCACCTCGGAGGCGTTGTGCACGATGTCGCCCAGACATGCCAGCCGTCCGGAACGTTCCAGTTCTGCCTCGGCCTTGTTTATGGCGGTCACCACTCCGAAGCAGAACCCTGAATTTGAATCTATCTCAATGGTCGGTATCAATCGCTTCATGGTAAAGTTCAAGCAGTCTGTCCATCTGTTGCTCTCTGGTGAGGCCGTCGTTGTCGAGCACGTGGGCGTCGTCGGCCTTGCGCAGGGGCGACACCGCGCGGGTGGTGTCGATGCGGTCACGTTCACGGATGTTTGCGAGCACCTCGTCGAAGTCGACTTTCTCTCCTTTCTGCTCCATTTCGAGCATGCGGCGACGCGCGCGTTCCTCGGGAGAGGCTTCGACAAACACTTTCAGCTCGGCGTCGGGGAACACTGTCGTGCCGATGTCGCGGCCATCCATCACTATTCCCCTCTCTTTGCCGAATTGCTGCTGTAGTCTGACGAGATGTTCCCTCACTTCCGGAATCGCCGCGACGGGGCTTACCATGCGGCTCACCTCCATGTCGCGGATCGGTCCCTCCACATCGCGGCCATCCAGCATGGTGTGCTGCACTCCGTCGGCTCCCGCCGGTTTAAAGGAAATGTGGATCAGAGGAAGAGCCTTTACGAGTTCTGCGGCGTTGAGACCGGTATCCGGCGAGGCCATGCCGTGTTCCAGAGCGTAAAGGGTAACGGCTCTGTACATTGCCCCCGAGTCGATGTAGACATAGCCGATGCGGCGGGCAAGTTCGCGTGCCATGGTGGATTTTCCCGACGAGGAATATCCGTCGATGGCTATTGTGATTTTCTTCATTTGTCGATTTTATTGATTGTTGTCTTTTTTACATCCGGCTTTCCGGCAGATAGGTTCGGGTTTCTCCATTCGGAGCACCTGCGCGGACCGTGCCGGCATGTACATCTTGAGCCAGCCTTTGCCGGCGGGCGAGTAGAGAGGGTCGGGCATGGTGAAATGCGGTACGGAATCATCGGCAAGGCCAAGACCTCCGAATGCCGGATCGTCCGTGTTGAGCACCACTTCATATTTCCCGGCGGGAGCGAGGATGCCATAGTCTGCAAACGAATTGACGGGACTCCAGTTGAACAGGAATATCAGGTCGCCGCGGCGGAAGGCGAGCACCTGATCGTCATCCTTGTCCCACAGCTTCTCTATCGGCAGACTCTGGAAATCATATTCTTTCGAGACAAGCTCGATCATGGCGTTGTCAAAAGCGTTGAGAAATTTGTATTTCAGATCCTCGCGGTCGACGAGGTCCCACTGACGGCGGGCGTATTTGTGGCTCCAGCCGTTTCCTTCGCGGGGGAAATCAATCCACTCGGGATGTCCGAATTCGTTGCCCATGAAGTTGAGATATCCTCCGTTGATGAGTGCGAGGGTCACGAGTCGGATCATCTTGTGGAGTGCCATGCCTCGTGCCACGGTGCCGTTGTTGTCGCCGACCATCATGTGCCAGTACATCTCTTTGTCGATCAGACGGAAGATGATGGTCTTGTCGCCCACGAGCGCCTGGTCGTGGCTTTCGCAGTAGCTTACTGTCTTTTCGTCGTAGCGCCGGTTGGTGAGTTCCCGGTAGATGGATGTGGGATGCCAGTCCTCGTCACGTTTTTCCTTTATTATCCTGATCCAGTAGTCTGGGATTCCCATGGCCAGACGGTAGTCGAATCCCATTCCCCCGTCTTCGAAGCTGGAGGCGAGGCCGGGCATTCCGCTCATTTCCTCGGCGATGGTGATGGCGTGACGTTTGACTTCGTGGATAAGGAGGTTGGCCAGAGAGAGGTACACTATGGCGTTGGTGTCCTCGTTGCCGTCGTAGTAGTCGGAGTAACTGCCGAAAGCCTGGCCGAGTCCGTGGTTATGGTAGAGCATGGAGGTGACGCCGTCGAAGCGGAAACCGTCGAAATTGTATTCCTCAAGCCAGAACTTGCAGTTGGAGAGCAGGAAATGGAGCACGGAGTTCTTGCCATAATCGAAGCATAGTGAATCCCATGCCGGATGTTCGCGCCGCGAGTCGCCGTAGAAGTAGAGGTCATGGCTGCCGTCAAGCCGGCCGAGGCCTTCGAGTTCGTTCTTGACCGCATGGCTGTGGACTATGTCCATGATCACAGCTATGCCCATGCCGTGGGCTTCGTCAATGAGCCGCTTCAGGTCGTCGGGTGTGCCGAAGCGCGATGACGCCGCGTAGAAGTTGCTGACGTGGTAGCCGAACGACCCGTAATAGGGATGTTCCTGGACTGCCATGAGCTGGATTGTGTTGTAGCCGTCTTTGGCTATCCGGGGAAGGACATTGGTGCGGAATTCCTCGTAGGTGCCTACGCTTTCCTTGTTTTCGGCCATGCCTATGTGGGCCTCATAGATGAGCAGAGGCCTGGTGTCGGGGATGAATTTCTTGACTCTGAACTGATAGGTCTTTTCCGGAGCGTAGACTTCGGCGGAGAAAATCTTGGTGTCGGGGTCCTGTACCACGCGGCGGGCGTAGGCGGGTATCCTTTCCCCTTCGCCGCCGTTCCAGAATACGCGCATCTTGTAGAGGTCGCCGTTATGGATGGCTTCGGCGGGAAACAATCCCTCCCAGGTGCCGTCTTCAAGGCGGTTGAGGTTGTAGCGGGAATCATCCTTCCATCCGGTGAATGTGCCGGTTAGGAGTATCTTGGTGGCGTTCGGAGCGTATTCGCGGAAAATCCAGTTGCCGTTCCTGTCGCGGTGCAGACCGAAATAATTATAGGCGTTGGCGAAACTTGCCAGCGATCCGTCGGTGGCGCCGGTGAGTTCCTCAAGCTTATTCAGGACATCCTGATGCCGCCCCTCTATGGCCGGTGCGTAGGGTTCGAGCCAGGGATCGTCGCGCAGGATTGCAAGCTGTTTTTTCATTTCTGTAGGGTTATATGTTATTATTTTTTTCCTTTCGCATGCGGGACTGTGTTTCCTGTCTGCGGATGGGTGTCCACTGTGTCGCGGGAGTGTCGCTCCGGTCGGCTGTTCCGTTCTCGTCGGCGTGCAGACAGTGCTTTATGGATGTCCGCAGATGTTCGGCATCCTTGCCGTGCCCTTTCAGTGCGTTGATGACACCGTCGACATAGTCTTCTTTTGTCCTGTAGCCGAGAAGCAGATGTACGCCGGAGTCGGGAAGCATGGGCTTGTGGTTGAAAACCTTCAGTATGCCGAGATAGTCGTTGTCGCGTATCATTGCGGCGAATTGCTCGCGAAGCAGGTTGTAATGGCGGCGAGGCTGCAGCTTGTGCTCGAGCTGGCGCAGATGCAGCTCGAGGGCGGTGATGCAGCTGAACCGGGCATCTATTTTGCACTCCACATCACGCTTCACTTTGTGTCTCACGTGCTGGAGGGCCTGCTCCTCGGCATGGCGGCGGAACATCCGCACCACGTCCCGTTCGAGACGTCGCATGATTTTACCGTAATCGCGTCCGCGCCGTTCCGCCATCACCTTCACAACGTCGGGGAGAAGGAAGATGTTTTCAACTTCTGCCACATCCGGCACCATTATGCTTTTGTTTCTCAGGTAACCGACTTCCTTGTCACTGCGGCGGTCGCGGTCCACTATCCCTTGACTCTGCAGATGGTGGAGTCCCGGCTGGTCATTGAAACTCCGCGTGGTCTCGATTACCTTGTTGCAGGAACCGAGCGGCTTTACTGTGAAGTCCGGAAAGACAAGCGAGTAGAGTCTGGCGTCGATGGACCGGCGCGCCTCACCCTCTATGAAAAGTATCGGACGCCGGCTTCCGGCAAGTTGCATTATTATCTCGTTGCGGAGTCCGGACGTGTCGAGTACTTCATAGTCCCATGCCTTGTGTTCCGAATTGTAGTTCTTCACCCAGATGCAGAGCGATTGACTGCGCGAGTTCACGAATTCGGCATCGACCGAATTGTACACGAACGTGCAGTCGGGGCGCATTTCTTCTACGGCGTTCCAAAGGTTCGGAAGTATCGAGGGATGGACGAATATGGAGGGTGTGTCGATGAAAACCACAGCGTCATGAGGTGCGTACGAAGCGGCGCCTAGGTAATAGAACGCCGCCTTCTCACCCTGGCTCAATCGCTGGACCGGTATAAGGTCTCCGCCGGCCATGGTGGCGAACATCAGATGTCCTTTCTGGCGGCATATCCTGTTGCCGGGGAAGATTTTCTCCCATACGCGTTTGATTGTATCGAGCCTTGTGGGTTTCAGGGTGACTTTGCGGTTCGCTCCGCAGGACTCCTCTTTCATGTCCAGCAGGCTCTCCAGTTCATCGGCGAAAATCATGTATACGAGTTTGTCAAGCTCGCTCACTGCGTCGGTCCGCATGTATGGCTGCTGGCGTACCGACTCCCGGTAGAGCGCATCGATCGAACCGGGACGCATGGACTCCTCCCTCTCTGGATAAAATGCCTTTAGAGCGTCAAGGATGTATGTGCGGTCGCCGCAGCATACTGTCATCTCATCCATGAAGCGCGATTTTCCGGCTCCATTGGCTCCGATTATGGTGATCGGCCTCGTGCCGTCGACTGCGGACGCCGCTTTGGGATTGAGCGACGGCGGGAGAGATATTGATTTCATCGTATTCCGTTTAACTGTAATTACTCCGACCGGCGTTTCAGGCGAATCCCTGAATGTACTCCATACCGGCGTCGGGATTTTTTGTTGGATGGGTATATGATTTTGTAAATTTAGCAAAAAAATTGCTAACTTTGTTCCAAATTTTTCAAATTTCGTAAAAATGTTTTCAGGAATAGTTGAGGAGGCCGCCGAAGTGGTGTCGCTCCGCAAGGATGAGGATAATCTGCATCTCACCCTCAAGTCTTCTTTTGCCGGGGAGTTGTGTATCGATCAGAGTGTGGCCCATAACGGGGTATGCCTGACCGTGGTGGAGTTGCCTGGTGACGGCACTTATACAGTCACCGCGATTCGGGAGACTCTCGAGCGTTCCAACCTCGGGATGCTTCAGCCTGGCGCGCTTGTGAATCTTGAGAGAAGCATGCGCGTCGACGGCAGGCTTGATGGTCATATCGTCCAGGGGCATGTGGATCAGACCGCCGTATGCACCGGTCTCAGCGAGGCCGACGGAAGCTGGTATTATACGTTCGAGTACCGCGTTTCGCGTGCTATGGCACGGCGTGGTTATATCACCGTCGACAAAGGCTCTGTCACTGTCAACGGTGTCAGCCTCACTGTCTGCGAACCGCAGGAGACCCCTGATCCGTCGGATCCCGGCTCGCTGATATGCCGTTTTAAGGTGGCTATAATACCCTATACCCGTAATAATACGAATTTCTCCGAAATCGCTCCCTGTACAGTGGTAAATCTCGAGTTCGATATTCTTGGGAAATATCTCTCCCGGATCGCATCTTTGTAAATAAGCGTTTACTGGTTACTTTTATAGGATTTGCTCTGAGAGGTCTGTGTTATTTACCCAGACCTCTCAGAAATTCCAGCCCTTCTTCAATCATTCCGGATGAATTTCCGGTATTATTGCTGCTCTTGTTGGTGCTGGTGCTCTTGTTGGTGCCGCTTTTTATGTTGCCATTTTTCTGTCGCTCAAGTTTGAAGCCTACGCACATTCCGTCGTAGCTGTCAAGCAGGGAGCCCATGGTTTTTGCCATTGTGCTTCCGCTGAATTTAGCTATCGCCGACACAAGAGCCTTGAGCTTGGTTGCGTCGAACATCATATCCATAGTGCTCGATGATTTCTGGATATATGTTTTGAATGTGCCTATTTTCGCTCCCATAGCTGTGAAGCTGTAGTCGAACACTCCCTGCTCGCAGGTATCGCTGATGGTGCCGCGGAGAGTGACGCCCTTTACTGTCAATGTCACGTTTCCTTTCTTGTCGATGGTGACGGTGGCGCCGTTCAGGCCGTATTGCTTATAATAAGGAGCAAGCTTGCTCTCGATTGTCGCGGCTGCTGCAAGTCCTCCCGCCTCCTTCAGAAAGCCTTCTCCCTTGAAACTGATTGCCGGACCGGTCGATATCCATGTCCCCTCCATGTCCGCCACTGTGATCTTGCTGCTTGTGAACACCCCTTCTATCAGGTTGCCGAGTATATTGCTGCCTCCCCCTCCTCCGAACAGGTCGGATAGTCCCTGGGCATTACCTTGTGCCGCTCCTGCAAAGCCGATGGCAAGGGCAATAAGCGTTAATTTGATTTTCTTCATTTGGTCTGTTTAAAATAATGATTTATTTTTGTGCTGTGAATAAATTAACAGGTAGTTCCTTAAGTGGCTGAAAAAATAGAGAACTGATAAAACATGGTTGTTTTTGCCGACTTGGCGGTGAAATGAAGGTGAATATATGCATATTCGACTGAATGACAAAGCTAAAGCTGTCAAAACTACAGGTTTTACCGTTCAAAATTTAAATTACACATAAATAGTTTAAACTTTCTCAACTACTTGACAATATATTAGACAACATGAAAATTGAAAAGATTATTGTGGTCATCTTCGCGATTATCTCCGCGTTTCCACATCATGCCGGAGCTCAGACTGCCCCTGCGGTTGTTCCCCGTACAGGGATGCAGAAAGGAGTGGATCTGTCCACGGATGTCGTCGCTGTCGCGTTGCCTGCTGCCGCTCTTGTCGGCACTCTGTGCGCCCAAGACTGGAAAGGACTTATTCAGGGCGTGGAGACTGCCGCTGTAACTGCCGCCGCAACTCTTATCCTCAAATACAGTATAGATGAGTGGCGTCCGGACATGAGCAATTGCCATTCATTCCCCTCAGGTCATACGGCGGTGAGTTTTGCGTCTGCGGCGTATCTTCAGCGAAGATACGGATGGGCATACGGAGCTCCGGCTTACGCGCTCTCTTGTTATGTGGCCTGGGGGCGTGTGTTTGCTAAGAAACATCACTTCTGGGATGTTATCGGCGGAGCTGTAATCGGAGCCGCGAGTGCCTGCATATTCACCACACCGTTTGCGCGTAGACATAATCTGCAGGTTTCTCCTGTAAGCCATGGTAATGATATCGGTGTGTATGCCTCTTTCGAGTTCTGAGCGAAAGTGGAGTCGGCCGGTTATGTAATTGCCATTCTCTATATAATTAATGAGCATAATAATTAATGAGCATATAAAAACAAGCTGTTATGAGACATCATCATATATATATAAATTATTTTCTAAAGCGTGGGCGTTCGTTCGTATATGCCTGGCAGGGTATCGTCTCTCTCTTCGGGAATGAGCCGAATGCCCGGATTCATCTTTGCGTGGCACTGCTGGTGGTGGCCGCCGGCTTTTTTTTCAATATCAGTGCGTCGGAGTGGTGTCTTGTGACATTATGCATAGGTGGAGTTTTTATGGCGGAGGCTTTCAATACTGCGATCGAAAAACTCTGCGACAAGGTGTCTCCTCAAACAGATTCCTTGATAAAAATCGCCAAGGATGTGGCTGCAGGGGCGGTGTTGCTGTTCGTTTTCGCTGCCGTTACGGTCGGATTAATCGTTTTTTTGCCAAAAATCATCGTTTTTTTCAGTTGAGAACCTTGAAAAATTGTTGGAGCAAGCTCCGATATCGCTTAAATTTGGAGCCTTGTTTAACATTTAATTACACATTTTAACATATTTTTAAAATAAAGATTATCAAATAGATATAACTGTGTGAACAATTATTTTGCGAATTTGTTGCAGAAAAATTTGCACAGCGCGGATTTTTGCTATAACTTTGCAATCGCAATCCGGGAACGACACCGCCGGACAAGAGGTTTGGGAAGATGTCGGGATTGCGACGAGAACTTTGAAATTTTGC
>DERZ01000044.1 GCA_002361155.1 Porphyromonadaceae bacterium UBA3327
GTGTTTGAATTTAACTTTCATTCACCCAAAGAGGGATTTTCGAGGGGATTTCACAAGTTGAGGAGGGAGCATAGCGGGCTATGCGACCGACGATGCTTGGTGAAATTCACCGGAAAGACCCTTTGGGGGGATGAAAAGAATTAAAAAACATTTCAACATAAAATTCGTGTTAAGTTCAAACACTCTCTAAGAACTTCGTGCCGTAAGGAATATTGACGCGGGGACGGCGGATCACTCATCTCTCCTGATACGGATTCCACTATGAAGGGAGATATGAATGATTCCGGAAACCGGCTTAGCCGGAGGTTCCGGCTGGTTAAAAGAAAAGCCATCGACTGGCAGGCGGCCCATGTGTCGCCCGCCTCGATGGTTTTGCTCATATCTTTCATTGTCGGCATTCTCTCGGGCCTTTCTGCCGTGGCCCTCAAGTGGTTCATAAATGTGCTCGGCCATTATTTCAAGGCCGGACTCAATCCGTACGGGCCCAATCTCCATCTGCTCTGTTATCCGCTTGCGGGAATCCTTCTCGTGTCGGTGTTTCAGCGCTACGTGCTGAGGAAGGACTATTCGCGGAGCACATACATGCTTTCCCTGGCCATCGCCTCCGGGAGATACCGCATGACGAAGTCTTCCATTCTGAACTCGGTGCTCACCTGCGGCCTCACCATCGGCTTCGGCTGTACTGCCGGTTCGGAAGGTCCTGTGGCATACAGCGGCGCCGCCATCGGCAGCAATGTCGGGCGTTGGTTAGGTCTCTCCGACCAATGGCTGCGCATACTCATCGGCATAGGCGCCGGGGCCGGGATAGCCGGTATATTCAAGTCGCCTACCGGCGGCGTGCTCTTCACTCTCGAGGTGCTCCAGCTCCCCATGCAGACCATCCCGGTGATAGGACTGTTCATCGCATGTATCCTGTCGGGAACCACGGCCAAGGCGTTCAGCGATTTCTCTTTCGACATGATGTTCAGTTCGGTCAGAGGTTTCGATCCCTCCACACTTGGCTGGATCGCCCTGTTCGGCATTTTCTGCGGACTCTACTGCATACTTTACAACCGGCTCAAGAATTGCTCCGGGAAGTTCTTTCTCTCCGTCGCCGATCCGTGGCACCGCAATATAATGGCCGGAACCGCCCTGTCGCTGACGCTCTTTATTTTCCCATGTCTGTTCGGAGAGGGGATGGGTGTGCTCGAGAGCGCAATCAACGGGCAGGGGATAGACCTCTTCAGTTACGGACCCTTTGCCGGACGTGACCTCAGCGTGGGCGTCGTGCTTCTCTGCTGCGCGGCGGTTCTGTTGCTGAAGGGGCCGCTTGTGGCTGCGGCATATTACGGCGGCGGTGTCGCCGGCGACTTTATGCCTACGCTCTTTGCCGGATGTTTCGCGGGATATTTCTTCTCGATGTGCTGCAATGTGTTTTTCGGTGTCGGTCTCCCTTCGTGGTACTTCTGCCTTGTCGGTATGGGAGCGGTGATGGCCGGCTCGCTCCACGCCCCGCTGATGGCCCTCTTCATATCGGCCGAGATTACTGACAGTTTCCAGTTCATGCCGGCATACGTAGTGGCCGTTTCCGTGAGCTACCTCACCGTGAAACTTCTTACGCCACGGGCCTGGAACGTCGAGACGGGTCATGACGACGTGTTGTCGCTCCGCGAACTCTCCGCCACGCCCGCGCTGTGGCGCGCCGCGCGTCGGCGCCGTCTCGGAATGAAAGGTACCGGCCTTGATGAGCGGATAGAGCCGGAAGCCGGCAAAGAGGTCAGTGACGCAGATAAAAGCTTACCGGATCGAAACGGACAGTGAAAGGTGTGGCAGGATGTGCGCTCCTTGCTGGCGCGGCGCTCAGCGTGTATCGGAAACTGTGTTGCCGGTCCCAGCTCTCCACCGTGGCCTGTCGCGTCTCTCCCGCCGGGATGTCGCAGCTCAGGCGCAGGAAGCGCTTGTGAAGCTGGCGCCCGTCCTCCGTGAGATACTCCACATACAGCGTGAGGCCGGTCATGTGCCGGTCCGTATTGTTGGTGATGAAGAAGCTTTCTCTGGAACTGTTCTGTGGCTTGTCGAAGCCCGAGAACGCTATCTGGTCTATGCGGTACCCGTTGTTGCAGTCCTCGCATTGAGAGGCCACCATAAAACTCCCCGTCACCAGTTCCGTGTCGACCGGCTCGTTGTTGTCCTTGAGCCGGAATCCTTTCCGGCGCCCGTCGGCTGGACTAGGCAGGAGGGCCTGCAGCAGAAGCGCGGAGAGAAAGAGGATTGTGGATATCGGTCTTTTTCGATTCATCGGTCAGGCATTTTATTAAAGTTATAAATCTTACAGATAGGTCGGTTCCCGCGAGATGTCATCTGCAGGATATATCCTTACGAGCCCTTTGGGAATATCCTCTGCGGGACGGTCCACGCTTATACGCACCGAGCGCCAGAACTTCGGAAGGAACGACAGCGATCGGAGCGTGGCCTTCAGGCGCGAGGCCGAAACGTAGATGGAGTTGCAGTCGGAGGCAAGGCGAGCCATGCACTTGCCGAGGTTGTGGAATTTTCCTTTCGACTTCGTTCTGTACAGACAGAACTCGAACTTTGCCGGGTCCGGCGATTCCCTGATATATCCCACCGTGTCGCCAGGTTTCAGCCGGCAGTCCGGCGAGTCGACCACCACTATGTCGTACTCCATCTCCGCGTCTGTGCGGCGGCGTACCAGCACACGGGTGTGGTCGTCCGGAAACTCCCATATACCCTCTATCCGGCGCAGCCCCGTGCGGTCGCACCATTCCTGAGCCATCCCCATATCGGCAACGGTTTCGGGAGTCTGCTCCGTGGCGGCTACGGCGGTGCCGCACATCGTGGTCAGCACCATGGACAGGATGACTATGCGCAAGGGGAGGGTCATGATGGATGAAATTCAGTTTTTGGCGCAGAGGGTGAAGATATCAGCTTTTGGTCGAGAATGTGTAGGAAAGTCCCACGGAGAGGATCTCTTTCATCATCCAGCGGTTCCAGCGGGGCGACAGCGCCGGATCGGAACCTGAATCGTAGCGCAGGTGCATGTAGAGCTGTGTGGAGAAGAACCGGTTGAACTGGAAATTGAGGGTATTCTCCCAGTCGCCGAGAAATGTCCTGTAGTCCGTGAAGAGGAAGAGCCGGGTGGTGTAGGTGATGTTTTCCCATATCCTCCAGAACAGATTGACCTCAGTGTTGCTGCCGACTTCGTTCTTGAGAATGTGACCTTCCTCGATACCGAACTGTGCGTGGTCCACCATCGGGTCGATGCAGGTCTTGAGGTTGTATGAAAGAGGCGAGATGGAGATTCCTATCTTCAGGTTCTTCTTTTCGGTCTCCTTTGTATAGGTCATACCGATACCGAGGTTGAGCTCTCCTGGCGACAGAAAGGATGCGGTCCGCGTCATCGAATTGGCGGGGTAGTTATTCAGCATCTGTGTCTTGAACTGCGCCAGGAAGGTATAGTACCAGTTGTGGCTTGCCTTGTAACCGGTCTTGAGATTGTACTGGAACAGGTCCTGCGACACCGAGTACTTATGATAGAGGTCATCGCTCAGCGAGTTGAGGGCAAGTTTGTAAGAGAGAGTGCTCTGGAACATCAGCTTAGGGTTATAGACCGGATTGAGCTGGACATCCCAGAGGAAATTGCCGAGGATGGCGAGATAGTCGTTGCCTCCCTGGTACCAGTTTTTCGATATGTATGCCTGCGAGAGCTGAAGCGCGATGTTGAAATTATGCAGCCAGTTCACCTTCCTGATTTCTGTTTCGGCGATTACCGCGTCTTCAACGTTTACGGCGGGGAGGTACTTGCTGAAGAGTCCCCTGAAGCTGACATCCTCTTCGGGGAGTGTGGGAGGAACGGGAAGATTCCAGTAGGCATATTCCACATTGGCCGGATCCTCCATCATCATCGTGAAGATGAAGTCGCGCTGGCTGTCGTACGCCTGCACGGCTTCCGACAGCCAGCGTGGAGTGACGTCGCCGAACGCCACCGGCAGTGAATCGCGCGGAGGGATGTCGGCAGCCACCACGTATCGCATCAGCGAATCCGGCACCACGCTGTCCGCCGGTATGCCGGTCAGCATCGAGAACTGGCGCAGTATCAGCGCCAGGTTGCGGTCGTGGCTGAGCCTGTCGGTTGGCCCCGGCATTTCACGCCACGCCCGTGTTGACAGTGCCCGGTCCGGAAAGTGCCTTCTGAATCCGGGGCGTCGCACGCTGCGGTAGTGCTTCAGCACCCGCGGCGCATGGATGAGATTGACGGGGGTTGGTGCTTTCGGCAGCGACGGGATACTGTCGAACAATGCCCGCGCACGTCGCCGCTCCATGAAGATGGAGTCGGCTGCCCGGTCTTGTCGCTCAAGTTCTTCCAGATCCTGGAAGCGGTCGCGGACGGCATCCGGCAGACCGGGTTGCCATTCTGCATAGTGGCCCTGGATTGTAGTGGCAGTAAGAAGGAGTATAAGAATCAGTACGGACTGTCTCATTGCCGGGAAATAAGTTTGGTTGACGATTGTCGGTACGTTTCGGCTTTTAAGGTGCTTTTATGAGCCGGAACCGGTAGAGAGGATGCGGTCATATTCATCCGAATTGATGATTTCGAAGGCTTTGCGGAATATCGGGTCGAACGTGTTGTAGACCTTGAAATAAGTGGCGTTGTCGTAAATGTCGCGGCCTATCAGAGCCTTCAGTATCATCTTGAAGATCGGCTCGCTCTGCTTCTGCTGCCCGGAGTCAGGTTTCACGCCATCCTTCTCTGCCATGGCGTAGAGGTCGGCGAGCATTGTGGAGTCCACTTCGAATCCTTTCACATAGTCGGTGTCTGTCCTGTACTTTCCGGCGATCTCCTTGCGGTGGCCGTCAACGTATCGGATGGAGTAGCGGTTGATGACTCCCTTGGCCATTACGTCGCGGTAATATTTGGTGAAGGCCGTCGTGTCGAGAGGCACGAACACATCGGGGGTGATGCCGCCGCCCCCGTAGATGGGTCGGCCGAGCTTCAGTGTATTGACTTTTAGCGAGTCGATGTATTTGATGGAATCAGCGTGCATCAGTTCGCCGCTCTTGAGCCGGTCGATGATGTCGTGGGCATACTCTTTCTGCTCTCCTTTGGTGTATGGTTTCTGGATATCGCGTCCGGTGGGCGTGTAATAGTGGGCTACGGTAAGCCTCATCATGGAGCCGTCGGGGAATGGGAAGGGGCGCTGCACGAGACCCTTGCCGAAAGTGCGGCGACCCACCACCACACCGCGGTCCCAGTCCTGGATCGCGCCGGAGGTGATTTCCGATGCCGACGCGCTGTACTGGTTCACCATCACAGCCACGCGTCCCTTGTTGAAGAGCGGGTCGATGCCGTAGGGACGCGCCTCGTGGTCGAAGCGGGGCGACATGCGCCCTTCGGTGTAGACGGTGAGCTGTCCCGGGTCGAGAAGTTCGCCGAGAATCTCTACGGCGGCATTGAGGTAACCCCCTCCGTTGTCGGTAAGGTCGAGGATCAGGCGGTCCATCCCCTGCCGGCGCAGGTCGCGCAGCGCGGTCTCAATCTCCTTGCGGGTCTCGGCGGCAAACTTGTTGAGACGGATGTAACCGGTTTTCCCGTCTGCCATATAGGCTGCGTCCACGCTGTGGATGGGTATGTCGTCGCGTGTGATGCGGAAGTCTATTGTGTCGGCACTGACTCCGGCCTTGCGGAGCACACGCACGTCGACATCGGTCCCCTTAGGGCCGCGCAGACGCTTCATGATCCCGCTGTTTTTCATCTTCACTCCGGCTATCGACGTGTCGTTTACCGCGATGATGCGGTCGCCTGAGAGGAGTCCGACGCGTTCCGAAGGCCCCCCGGCCACGGTCTGCAGGACGTAGAGAGTATCGTTGTTCATGTTGAACGTGATGCCGATGCCGGAGAAATTGCCGGCGAGCGGCTCGTTTAGCTCGCGTGTCTCTTCGGCGTTGGAGTAGGCGGAGTGAGGGTCGAGGGTCTCGAGCATGCTTTTGATGGCCGACTCCACAATCTTCTCTTCGTTGACAGTGTCTACATAGAACTGCGATATGGCGCTCTCAGCCATTCGGAGTTTGTGCGCGGGGGGCAGCGATACCCCCTGTGCCATCAGCAGAGCCGCGAGAACTGTTGTGGTCAACAGCGGTAATAATTTCTTCATAAATCTAAAGCTGGTTTATGCCGGAAGCCGGCGAGGGGAGATACTGCGACACGTTGTGGCCGTTGGCCTGCAGTTCGCGCACCATGGATGATGAGACGAAACTCAGTTGCGGCAGGGCAGGGATGAATACGGTCTCGATGCCGGATATGGCGAGATTCACGTCGGCCAGGTTCCGCTCATACTCATAGTCGGCCACGGTGCGTACGCCGCGTACCATGAAGTCGGCACCGATCCGGCGCGCGAAGTCGACAGTAAGGCCGGTGTACTCGCTTACGGAGACTCGCGGTTCATCAAGGAAAACATCGGCGATGCGTCTGACGCGCCCGGCGATGTCGCCGGCATGTCCCTTGTCGATATTGTGGCCGACGGCGATCACGACCCGCTCGCAGAGGCACAACGCGCGCCGTACCACCGATTCATGTCCGATGGTAAAAGGATTGAAAGACCCCGCGAACAGCGCGGTACGTTCTGCATTTCCCATAGTTCATAAAAAGAGATGTTCTGATTACAAAGTTAGTGAAAAAAACGGAAAAACATCTATATACTCTCAATAAAAGCTGAGCGAAGCCAATGAACCCCGATGCGTCGCGGGGGAGCATCGGGGTTCATTGGCTTTTGGTGCTGACTGAAGGTCTGTCAGTTGGCTTTCATACGCACGAAGCAGGCATCGGATTTTGCATTGGCGTTGTCTTTTTTATAAACATTATTTTCCGATATGTAATTCACGTCGTATGTGAAAAAATTGATATCAAGGCCCACACCGTTATCGTCGCTTTTAATTACGTTTCCAGTGGCGGAGTCATGGATGGTTCCTCCTGAAATCATGGATTTAGCCCAATAGATGGCTCCCTGTCTCATATATAAGTCATAAAACAGGGGAGAATATGGAATCAGGTAGTCGGGGAAATTCCCTGTCCGTCCACATGAATATCGTAATATTCCGGTTTCAATGTTGACATCATTGCCGCGTCGATGACCATAACCGGATCTTCCGAGAGGGAAGAAAATACTCCTTGTGTTGTTTTCAGGATCATTCATGAATGCGTCTGAGCCTCCGGGATTCCAATGATACGCGAACAGTCCCCTCATGCCTCGTTTGCCGCAGTCGGAATCTTCATAATAATAACCGTAGGCATCTTCAATATTGTCAGCTGTTCTTGTTGCGCCGTCCGCATACAATACTCCGAAAGCGAATTCAATATATGGATTCATATATAGCTTGTCATAATCGGTCATCTCTACAATGTCTGAAGACGAAGGAAAATTTTCACGTCCGTCGAAATTTGCCCAAGGAGTCCTGACATCCGCAGACGCTCCTTCGGGTGTACAGAGATACAGACTTTGCTGCCATGTGGGAAATGATGATGGAATTCCTGTACTGTTGTTGTATTCATTATTGACAGGATGGATCGCGTCATTGATATTTCCCCGTTTGAACATGGAACCTTCATCGCGGGGATCATGGTCAACAGATGCGAGGGCATTGTGACGCAGATTCGAAATTCTCCATTTGGTTCCTGCAAGTTCCTGGGGTTCATAACCCTGCCGCACAAGGATGAGATGCACACACGTATAGTTGTTGTATCTTATGCGTACAACCGCGCTCCTGACATTGTTGTCAAGATTCATCTTGTTGAAATTTATGTCGAAGGTCACGGGCGTGTCGGTCGAACCCCATATCACCTTGTGCCGTCCGTTAAGCTTGATGAAATCGTCATGGCCGATAACCTCCGCCATCCATGGTCCGCGGGAACTGATTTTATAGAATTTTGTACTGTATGCGCTCTCAAGTTCCATCAGGTCGACCTTGAATGAATCGTTGTTTCCGGCTTTCCTGTAGATGCCTGTCGGATTCACTACGCGCTTTACCTGCACCACACGGATAATCTGGGAATCGGTCGTGACATGTTTCTTGCTGGTTTTATCCCGAAGATATACTGTAAGCCGTATGAAGGCGGTTCTGGTATGACCCATGAATGGATTGCTGCCGGAATACGACGTGCTCTTCACAAGGCTTTTCGCTCTTGTGAACATAGGAATATTTATGTCATAACCGCCTGTAGCCCTGTCAATCCTCATTTTATAGGCTTCTTTCCCGGTATTGCTTATATCTGACGGATCCTCTTTCTCCCCATCGAAATAATATACTCTCTTACCGCGGTCGCGGCCGTCTCCTTTGCCGTTTATTCCATAATAATAGTCATCGTTCAGTGACTTGTTTCTTGCGTCCGTATAATTCCATGTTCCTCCGGTATCCTCGGTCGTAAGATTTGTCTTGTCGGCCTCCCACAGCGACAGGAACCCGTTCCCGAGATACTTATGGCGTGGTTTATTATCCTTATCTGTAACAGTCTTGTTTCTGGTGAAATCATCAGTCAGGCTATAGTTGTAGCCGCCTCCTGCGCGCGGAGTCTGTTCGCTGACGGCATTGCTTGCATAGCCTTCGTCTCCGTCCGGCCACCAGTTGTTGCCCACCACTTCGGCATCAGCCCGATACACCTCCCAGTTGTCATTTTCAGGCGTATACTTGAATGGGATGGTGGAGGAGTGGTTGTAGAGATAGGATATGAAGTAGGGGTCGCGGACCTGGAAGCCTTCCTTCTCCTTGTACTCTATGTGCCAGTCATAGTCATTGCCTCTGCCGCGTACCTTCAGCGTCAGTTTGTAGTGGTAGTTGCGCTCGGTGTCGAAGTTTATCTTCGTGTCCTTGCCCAGCATGAAGCGGTAGAAGATGCGGCCCTTCGAAGTCTCGAGCGAGGTATGGTAGTCGTAATATCCTTCCACCTCGATGTAGCTGCCGTACTTCATCCGGTCTTTTTCCTCATCCTTGCCGTCAACGGAACCGTCCGGATATGTCCCCGGTTTCATTTCCTTGTCATTCGTGCCCTCTATTCCTTCTCCCTGCATATTCTCGAACAGATAGAGAGCCGGCGCAGTCTCGGAGTGGTAGTCGGCCACCTTGTTGCCGAGGCTGTCGGTAAACTCATGAAGGGCGTTATGACCCTTCGAGATATAGGGCCATTTCAGATAATCGGATTCCCTGGAGTAGAGAATGCGCGTACCGTTGCCGTCGGGACGGTAATTGTTGTGTGGATAGTCTCCGTAAGTCTCGCCCCTGTTCTTGATCATCTCCGCATCTGTCTTGATTTCGTTGCGCATACCGAGTCTGCAGCTCTTCGCGATGTCGTGTACCGTGGCCTGTTTGAAATAGACGTATGTATTTTCAAGCAGCCCCGAGCCGTCGAAGTCGATCGTTATTTTAGAGGCGCATCGGCGCAACCATGAGTGGCACACGATGTCGGGCCGGTTGATGGCGATGGTCTTATAGAGTGGATTGGAGTCCGGATTGTCGTTGTCCGGAGTGCTGACGGCACTGCCGCGTCCGTCGGTGAAGACACCGAACATCTGGCTGTTGTTAAGCACATTGTCGTTATCCCAGTCCACCGAGATGGCGAGAAGGTCCTTGACAGTTGCATACTGCCCCGCGAATTCGGTCTGCATGGCCTCGAGAGAGGAGCCGCGCGTGCCGTCGGCGCCGATCTTGCCTATGTTGGCGAGCGCATACATGTAGTAGCGTCCGTATGTGATGTCTTTGAGGGTGAACGTGGCGCGTTGCGTCATGGCCTCGGCCGGGTTCTTATTGGAGGCCGAAAGCGAGTCCCGTTTCACGGGGGTGACTGACAGTTCGTCCCTGGTGTAATAGCGATAACCATTCTTGCCGGGAAGAAGGTTTCCCTCTCTGTCATATATCAGCACCAGCAGGTCATCTATATTCGCGAGGTGGTTGCCGGGCACATTGGTCTGGAACGAACGCACCTCCATTGCCGAGAAAGGAGTGAAATCCACCTCCACGGCTATATCGGTTTCCCCCTCGGGAATGAAGCCGTTGTCATCAAGCAAATCGTCCACGCAGGAAACCGCGCAGAAAGAGAACATAGCGACAATCGCTGTATATAGATATTTCGATATATTATTCATTTCTTTCCAATTCTTCTTCAGAAGGCCTTACGTATGCCGCCGCTGTTTCGGCGGTGTATTCCGGTATGAGGATTTTTCCGTTACGGTACTTGAGTTGCAGTATAAATATATCTTTTCCGTCGGCATCCGTACCGGTCTTATGCTTTACAAGATAAGTATTGGTCCATTTGTCCATCGAGGAACTTGCCTTGAACTGATAGCCGTTGGCCTGCAGTATGGAGTCGCCTGCGGCATCAAGGCGTGAGAATGATGGATTCCCTTTGTCATCGTATGATACGATCATGTGACAGCCGATAGGAGTCTTGTCGGTGTAGCCGTTCCGTTTGTGGAATGCGGCGGTCAGCTTCACGAAGAGCGGCCGTTCGTTCACAGGATGATCATGTAATGAATCCTGAGGCTTCCGGTCTTCCTCGGCTTTTGTGTTGTTGCGGACAATAATCATGTTGCCGCCGGCGTGGTCTTTCTCGAAGTAATACTCCGAGTCGTGTTCGTCATCACCATGGATCCAGTCGCGGTAGATGCGCTCCACGCAGAGGAAAGAGCCATCAAGGTACTGTTTGACAATCTCGTCACCGTCGATATCCTCATGTATATACTCCCGGGTGTCGCCGTCTATGCCATAGCGGGGATTGTCTGCCCAGAAAGTATCGTTGTCTTCATGCCAGCGTATCAGGTTTCCGTCTTTGTCGCGCTCCAGTCCGAAGAAAGGCTCGAGCTTCTGCTCGGCGTAGGGCTGCACGCAGGCCACGGCGGAGATTCCTTTGGGAGTCAGGGTAAACTGAACCACCACATGAGTGTTGCGGGGGAGTTCGGTCATTTCCTTTATTTCCGAAGGTTTCTCCGGATAGAACCAGTCGAGTTTTCGCCATGGGGTCTGCACGCCGTTGATCACTACCGATACCTTGTAGACATCCTCGATAATCTTGTCACCTTCGGTATGGGTGCCGGCCAGACGGGATCCCTCCGTGAAATACAGTGAGCGCGGGATACGGTATCCCGGTTGTTTCGAGGGGATGGGTATACCGATTTTCTCGCGTACCTCGCGGAATTTTGTCTCTCGGGGGGTGTGGTAGGCAGTGGGACGGTACATATTGTCATCCTTGTTGTCCATATTATAGCCGGCGACCACCGGGAACAGAAACTCACGGTCAGATTCACCTCTCAGATATATGGAGTCGAGGCTGACCGGAAGGTTTGTCTCGTTGTTGAAGAGGAATGTGTACTTTACGGCGGCGCGGTGCACATACAGTGTTGCGGAGTATGGCTCTTCGTATGCCTCGCCTACGTTGAAATGCTCGATATTGGTCATCGGCAGCAGACGTTTGGAGTTGTCGTTCCAGTCCGGCTTATGCTTGTCGGCCATGAGCACGAGATTCTTCATCGCTGTCTCGTCGATGTCGCTCCCCGCGGTGAGTGAGCCGAGCAGTTCGGCCGGGTCGGTCACATCCCCCTCAAGGGAGAAGGCTTCTTCATTGGCTATCAGATATATGGTCTTGCGGTCGTTGCCTACCACATGCACCTTGTCGGTGGTATGTGAAGATACCTGGCCGAGATTGTCGAAGAACAGGTTGTGCTCCACCATACCTGCTCCGTTGGCTATGATGACGCGAAGGGTGCGCATCAGTTCGCCGGTCTCCGGACCGTAGTAATCATCGGGGGTTACGGTTACTCCGCGGGTGGGAGAGGAGGTGCCGATGCCGGGAGTTCCCTTGCGGCTTGTGGCTATGTTGAGGATCAGTGTCGCCTTACCGTCGGAGGGCGTGCGGGTATCGTCGTCCATAACCAGACTGCAACCCGTCAGCGACATCATCAGAATCAATGCCGGCAGAACCGCGGTACGAACCAGTATGTCAATCCTTGTCCGTTTCATAAGTTTCAAATCTCTTAATTCTTAGATCTCGGTGTCCTGCGGCGGTACCACCATCCAGGCGTTGACGTAGATATATGCGTCGATCCAGCGCATTTCGTCGTCAAGGAAGAACACCATCGAGTAGTCATCCTGACGGTCGAGATACTCCTGGTCCGGCATGTCTTCATAGTGGCCTTTCACGAGCAGCGAGTAGTCGATCACCGGCACTCGCGCCACAATGTCATCGTCCTTGTCGGTGGCACGGGCCTTGTCGGCCTGCGGTTTCCTGCGGATGGTGAGCCACATCTTGCGGTCGGCCATCATGCGCCCGACGGTGAAGTCGGCGATGGCGGCTGAGAATTTTGAAGCTTCCGCATCGTCAGGTACGAAACCGGTGGCGAGACCGGGACGAACGCGCCACGGACGGTAGGTGAGAGTCTCGTCCTCCGTCAGCCGGTTGTTATGGTCCATCACGCCGTTGGCTTCCTCGATTTCGTAGGTGAAGAGGTCCGGGTCCACCGTCTCGCCGCTGAGGTGCTGAAGCACCACGTGGATGTCGTTGGTGTTCTTCATAAGCCGGACGGTCTGCACGTGGGTACCCCACGATTTTGGGAATTCCCTCGGCTCATATTCGAAATCGAGGTCTTTGTAAAGACGGTTGAGGTCGGCGGTCACCAGTCCTTCCCCGGCGCGGTTGATACGCGCGGTGAGGTGTTTGTCCTCGGTGCCGGTCCCCATGGTGAAGTGCGGAGAGCCGTTGTGTCCGTCGCCGGCCCAGGCAAGAAGCTTGTAGCTGCCAGGCTCGAGTCCTTCGATGTCCATCATGTATCCCTCCTGACGCACCGCGTCGGAGTCGTCGGTCTTTTGCCAGACCACCTTTCCTGTGGCGGGGTCTATCACATAGAGGGTCACGGCATTCACTTCGTTGGCGAATGCGTCGGCCTTCTTCAGGTTGTAGTCATAGCGGAAGCGGACCTTGTATACAGGGTCGCAGTCGTCGTCATGGTCATAGATCATGCCGTTGCAGGATGTCAGGGTCAGGGTCGAGGCTATGATGGCGGCTTTGCCCGCGTGCCTGAACAGTTTTCTTAATATCGTTGCTGTAATAGTCATTTTTCACTTGGCGTTAAAATGCTTGTCGGAGAGATTTTACCGGAGGATATTTCTCCGGTCTGGTTCGGCACGCGCCGGTCAGGACCCGTGCCGATATTGCAGTTGTTATGATATAAGTCTGGATCAGAGGGGCACGTCGCTTGTCACGACTTTCCATGAAACTACCTTGATGGTCGCGCCGAGATACCAGCGGGGATCCTTCTGGTTCTCATTTGGCTTGATTTCTCCCTCATTGGGTTTAAAGACGCCTGTTCCGAGTTTCTTTACCGAGGTCACGTTGACGGTGTATGCGTGGTTGCGGACAACTCCGAACGATCCCTCATACCAGGTTGCAAGGTTATGTTTTTCATCCCATGTCCGGGTGTTGAGGTGCTCGATGGGGATATTGTAGTACATGCGCCCTCCCTGGAACGCGTGGGTGGACTCTCCGGCGTTCGCAGCCTTAAGATCGGCGTTCAGAGTGGTTTCCGTGACGGCGTCATAATCCATTGTCGTGTTGTTGTAGGCATAGAGCTGGGCAGTGGGGAAGTCTTTGCCTTTCTCGACATAGACATGTTCGTTAGCGCCTCCGAGTCTGAAAATCTCCTTGCCGTCCTCCTGCGCGATCTGATGGTACTTGTAGGGATCACCCTCGGTTCCGGCACCGGTACGGGTGTAGTAGTTCAGCTTGTTCTGACTGTTTACAATGTCGAGAATATATGCGATGAAACGCTCGTAGGTGAAATACATTCCGTTGTGCTCAACGAGGTTCAGGGCCTTCTTGTCCTTGTCCACAACAGTGGCCTTCACTAAAACGGATGTGACAAGACGCTGGTTAGGATGGGCCGGAGTTCCGGTAGAGAGGTTTGCCTTTGTCGATGTGTTCTCGTTGCAGTATGCCACCTGCCCTACGGTTTTGTTGTTGGGGTTGTCGAATGTGAAGAACCTGAGACCGCCTTCGGTCTGTTTGCCGTATCTTATCGACTGGCCCCAGAAACTGCGGTGGAAGGTGGGAACGTTCCATTTCCATCCGTTCACGTCGGTCAGCGATGTGGCCGAAGTCCAGTCGCCGAACTGCTTGCTGAGGTAAGTTTGTTCCTGGATGCCGCTGATATACCATCCGTCGATTTTCACGTAGAGCTGGGTGCCCGCGGTGGGGTGGTCAGCATCGGGTTCCGTGACCTCTCCGTTGACATCGCCCATCACAGTGACATCCACGGGGAAGTACTCCTGGCCGGTGGGAGTGGTGAGCTTTACGCGTGCGGCGAGACGTTCCACATAGATTTCAACCGGCTTGCCGTTGGCGATAGCAGCCTCTTTGGTGGGGGAGAAATTTGCGTTGGTGAGTTTGGTGGCGTACGGATACTTGTCGTGTTCGGCGGTGCCGTCGTAGTAGCTGGTTGTGGCCATCACGAAACCGTTCTCCTTGTCTGCTCCCCAGTTGGTGATATCCTTGCTGAATTCTTTGATCGTCTTGCCGGACATGTATGCGTCGGTGTACTGGGCGCCGCCGTTGAGGACGGTTATGACATATTCCGGAAGTACGCCGCCCTCCTTGAGATTGTCAAGGATTACCACGGCGTTGCCGTTGAACTCGATGCTTGGCTCTGTGCCGGTGGAGCCTTCGATACCGTCTTTCCAGATGGTGCTCTGTCCGTAATAGATGCCATCGCTGTTGAAGAAGAAGAATTTCGCGGAGTTGATGGAATTTTCGTTCTCCTTTCCATATTCGAGGTCATCCGTCGAGGGATTTCCGTCGTCAGTTCCCTCGCCCGCACGTGAGAGGTCTTCGGCTGCACGGAGCTGCACGTTCATATAAGCGCTCTCTCCGGTAAATACCGGTTCGTTCGACCCGGGTTCGTCGCTGGAGCATGCGGTCACGAGCATGGCCGTGGCTGCAAACGCAAGGGTGTACTTGAAAATGCTGTTCATTATAAAAAATGTTATGTTTGGTTATTTATTTCTATTCAATCGAGGAGATTGAGATTCTTCAGCGCTTCGGGCAGTTCTCCGGCCTTCCGGAAGAGTTCCCCTGCGAGTCTGAAGTCGCCGTTGTGTGTGGCGATTATTCCGCGGGCGTTGTAAGCCTCCGGAGTGTCGCCGGCTTTCTCCAGCAGACGTGTGGCCTTGTCGAACTCGCCACACTGTATGGCCGCCACAGCTCCGTTGAGGTTAGCTGTCCTGTCGTCGGGGTAATACTTCAAAGCTGTCTCGATGGCGCGGTTGAACTTCTCGCTTCCCTCGGGATAAAGCCTGGCCACGCGCATCATCTGGTTGAGCGACATCATTTGCGGGCTTTTCTCCATTACCTCGGCCAGGCGTTCGTCGCTCATCGGCTTGAGGCGCGTGTTGATCACAAATGTGGTGGCCCGGAGCGTAGGGAACCATTTTGGAAGGATTATGTTGCGGTAGAGTGTGGCGAATTTCGGATCGGTCTTCAGTTCCCGTTCCTTTGCATCGAAATCGGAAGGTCCGTAGGTGGGACGGTCGATAAGCGCGAGGAGGTCTGCCCTCTGCCGGGACGTCAGTATTTTTGCGGTATCGACAATCTGGCGGAATTCTCCCCAGTTCTCCGCCACCGAACTGTAGGTGCTCCGGTCGGCCGGCAGATTATATTTCGCGCCGAGGTATTCGGCAAGCGCGCGAGACCGGTTGGTGGAGAGGAACTCATTGTGGAGATATGGAGATTCCGGCGAAGCATAACCGCACACGCCGATAGAGGCGATCTCCACGTCGGGGTTGGAAAGAGCGTAGCGCACGGAGTCGTCGATGATGCGGAGCTGGGCGCGGTTGTCGATGCGCTGTCCGTTTCGGCAGAGGTAGGGTTCGGCATGAAGTTCGGTCCTGTCGACCTCGAACTGTACGCGGGCCTTCCCCTCGTGGGCCGTGACGGGGAGGGGAGTGACCTCCGGGGTGATGAACACTGAACGCATCTTCGGAGCCGGGTTGAGGCAGAGCAGGAGCGGGTTTCCGAGGTCGCGGCCGCTGCGCACGCCGCAACCGCAGGTGTCGGTCACTACCCGGATGGAGGCCGTCTGCGATAGCATCCAGCTGTCGGCGGGAACCGACGCGCGGTATTCCACCGTCTGTGGGCGTCCGTTGATGCGCCGCACTTCCTGGCCGATGTTATGCTCGCGCAGTTCCGCCTTGCGAAGTGTGCCGCGCTGATAGGCGTAGTGCATGTTGCGTCCGTTGACAAGCAATGAGGGCAGAACCTCGTCGTTGCCTTTCCCGTCCTCCACCACCGGAGTGAGGTAGAGCTGGCGGTCGGTGCCGAGACTGAGCGAGTCGAGCCTGAAGAGAATTGTCACCAGCAGTTTGCCGTCGTGCACCCGCAGATCGGACGCGTCGTAGGAGACAGCGCCGTCGCGCGGGGCGGCGGTTGTCGTGCCGGCGAATATTGTCAGCAGCAATGCTGCGATAAGGGAAATCCGTTTCATCGTATTCCTTGGGTTTTTGCGTTTGAGAAGTATGGTCTGCCGTCAGAAGATATACATCAGCGACAGACCGATTTTGGTGATGCCGAGATAGTTCGTGCCTCCCTTGGAGAGTTTTTCCCCGCAGTGGCCGCACTGGAACTTGTCGTACCATACATGGCCGTAGCCGGCGCCTATCTCAGCTTCGAGGTTCCAGTGCTCCGAAAGGGGATACTGATAGCCGTATGTGATTCCCCCCCCGGCGTAGACCCCCTGATAGCGGTGGTCCCGTGTGCCTGTGGTGAGGTTGTCGCCGGCGAACCAGAATCCCGGTATGGGAAGGTTCACGTTGCCGGCGTTCATCTGGCCTCCGAGCAGGTGCACGCCGAAGAAATGCCCGCTGAAAGGTGTACAGGTCCACCAGCGGTACTCCGGCATAACCAGCCAGTGCTTCACCTTGGCATCCCCCTTGAACGACCAGGCGTTCAGTCCGTAGACAAGATTGATGGTTGACTTTGAGCCGACCCTGACTTCCGCTCCGAGGTTCGGAGTGGTCGTGGCGTCATAAAGCAGATTTGTCTTTACCGCAAGCTGGCTGTGAGCCGTCAGTGCGGATGACATTGCTATGAGCAACATTGCTATGGATAGTAGTCTCATGTTGGTATCTGTTAGTTTTACAGATATGCAGACGTGGCGATGGTGTCTTGTTGTGGCACACGCACGCGTGCGATTATTATATGGACAATCATTATGCATGATTGCCGGAAAGTCATGTAAGTTAATTTACAAGGAGTCTTGTCAGGAAACTGTCCGTTGTCAGTGACTCTGTTGCCGCTCTATATGAACGGCGGTGCAAAATTAATAAGCAGAATGTTAAAATACCCCCCCCCGGTAGTTAAAATATGTTAAAATAAGTCAGTAAAAATTAAATTTCAGCATCATCTTGCACCATAAGATTGTTTATGATGAAATTCTGTCTTTCCATAGTGTTCTTCCCCATATAAAATTCAAGCAGTGACTGTGTTGCTTCTTCCCATGACAGTTTCACCTGATCGAGGCGCATGTCGGGGCCTATGAATTCCTTAAACTCGACATCATTGATCTCGCCGAGTCCCTTGAATCGGGTTATCTCCGCGTTGTTGCCGAATCGCGCTATCGCAGTCTCGCGTTCCTCGTCGGTGTAGCAGTAGTAAGTGTCTTTTTCCTCTTTGGAGGATTTTCCCTCTGCATCCATTTTCTCTTTGCGCGCTTTTTTCCTGTTGCGTCGTACGGAGTTCTTGTCGCGGACTCGGAAGAGCGGAGTCTGGAGGATATAGACGTGGCCCTCCCTCACCAGGTCGGGGAAGAACATCAGAAAAAAGGTGATGATAAGCAGGCGTATATGCATTCCGTCGACATCGGCGTCGGTGGCGATGATAATCTTGTCGTAACGGAGTCCCTCGATGCCGTCCTCGATGTTGAGGGCGGCCTGAAGCAGGTTGAATTCGTCATTCTTGTAGACCACCTCACGCGTCATTCCGTAAGAGTTGAGCGGCTTGCCGCGCAGGGAGAAGACAGCCTGGGTCTCGGCGTTGCGGACCTTGGTGATTGTGCCGGAGGCGGAATCGCCCTCGGTTATGAAAATGGCCGACTCCTGACGTCTGTCGTCGCGTGCGTTGGTGCGCACCGGGTCGTTGAGGTGTATGCGGCAGTCGCGCAGCTTGCGGTTGTGCAGGCTCACTTTCTTGGCCTTCTCGCGGGCTATCTTGGCCACGCCGGCCATGGCCTTGCGCTCTTTTTCGCTGCGGGATATCTTCTGCAGCATCAACTCTGCCGTGTCGGTGTGTTTGTGAAGATAGTCGTCGAGTTCCTTCTTGATGAAGTCTCCCACAAACTTATTTACTGTCAGTTGACTGTCGGGGGCCACGGTCTTGCTGCCGAGTTTCGTCTTGGTCTGCGACTCGAACACCGGTTCCTGGACGCGGACCGACACCGCCGCGACCATGCCGGAACGGATGTCGGAAAATTCATAGCCCTTCCCGGAGAATTCCTTGATGGTGCGGCACACATGTTCGCGGAATGCGGTGAGATGCGTCCCTCCCTGGGTGGTGTGCTGTCCGTTGACGAATGAGTAGTATTCCTCTCCGTTCTGATCGGTATGCGTGAGCACCACTTCGATATCCTCTCCTTTTAGATGAATGATGGGGTAGAGCGGGTCCGGACGCCGGTCGCGGGCCATCGCATCCTTTATCAGGTCCAGAAGGCCGCTGCGCGACTGATACTTTTTTCCGTTGAGCAGCATCTGCAGACCCGTGTTGAGATATGTGTAGTTGTTCACCATCATCTCAACTGTCTCGGGACGAAACCGGTAATTCTCGAACAGCAGCGGGTCGGGCGTGAAAGTGACGATGGTGCCGTTCGGCTCACGGGTATCCTCCGGAGGAGTCTGCTCCGTAAGGTCTCCTTTTTCGAACTTCACAGTCACCATTTTGCCGTCGCGCACACTCTGCACCGTGCAGTGTGTGGAGAGGGCGTTGACAGCCTTCAGGCCGACACCGTTCAGTCCGACCGACTTCTGGAAGTTTTTCGAATCGAACTTGCCGCCTGTGTTCACGTCGGAGGCAACCTCCTTCACTTTACCGAGCGGTATGCCGCGTCCGTAGTCGCGCACGCGTACCGTGCCGGTTTCAGTGATGTCAATCTCGATGCGTTTCCCGACTCCCATGTTGAACTCATCAATGGAATTGTCCACCACCTCCTTGAGCAGGATATATATACCGTCGTCAGAATATGAGCCGTCACCGAGCTTGCCGATATACATGCCGGGACGTCTCCGTATATGCTCATTCCATTTGAGTGTGACTATTGCCTCCTCGGTGTAAGTGCCGGCGGAGCCTTGCGCGTCGGCCGGCGCACTTGCGGAATCAACCCCTGTTTCGAGATCCTTAATGTCTTGCGTGAAAATGTTATCGTCGGTAAGCCCCATAAATCTGTAATATATGCCTGTAATAAGACGCGTTTTTTCCAAACACGCAAAGATAATAAAAAAAAGCCAAATCCCCAAATCCGCACTTCGGTCGCAGATTGTCGCACATCGTTCTGGAATCTACAGTTCTGGAATTTGCCGGTCCTGAATTTCGTTGTGTAATTTACAAGTTTTGAATTCACGTTCATGTCACGTTATGGCTACAAGTCTTGAATCTATAGGAGCACATGCGAACGGCGCTTAGGCGACATCAATGCTCAATTTGTATCGACTCAATCTGTATCAATAGGTGAACGGTGTGCGGGCGGACCTCGGAGAGGTCCATCCAATCTTAACCCCAGGCACCGGAGCGTTAGCGTAGGTTCCTGGGGTGAAGACGTAGATAGCGTAACAACCTCGTCGAGGTTGTACCACACAGCTGTTGAAATTGCCGAGGCTCTGTAGTGCAACCTCTCCGAGGTTGCTGCGATTTAGTCAGTTTGACCCCAGGAACCTACGCTGGCGCTCCGGTGCCTGGGGTTAAGAT
>DERZ01000054.1 GCA_002361155.1 Porphyromonadaceae bacterium UBA3327
GAATGAAAGTTAAATTCAAACACACTCTAATCTTATTCTTCCGGTTCCGGAGCTATCAGCTTGTAGCCCTTTCCATGTATGTTGATGATCTCGATGGTAGGATCGTCCTTTATCAGCTTGCGCAGTTTCGTGATATAGACATCCATACTTCTCGCATTGAAATAATTGTCATCCACCCAGATTGCCTTGAGTGCATAATTGCGCTCGAGGATCTCGTTGACATGCTGACAGAGCAGCGACAGAAGCTCCGATTCCTTGGTGGTGAGTTTCTGCGACTTATTATTGATATTGAGCGTCTGCTTCTGAGTATCGAAGGTATATTTGCCGATGCGGAACACTGTCACGTCCTTGTCTCGCTTCCCCCTCACGCGGCGGAGAATGGCGCTGATCCGAGACACGAGCTCCTCCATCGAGAAGGGTTTGGTGATATAGTCATCGGCCCCGAGCTTGAAGCCCTGAAGCACATCCTCCTTCATATTACGCGCGGTAAGGAATATGATTGGCGTCTCGCTGCTGACGTTGCGTATTTCCTGCGCGAGCGTGAAGCCATCCTTCCGGGGCATCATCACATCGAGCACGCATAAATCATACCTCCCCTTCAGAAACGCCTTGTAACCTTTATCTCCGTCCGGACAGAGATCAGCGCTGTATCCCTTCGCCTGTAAAAACTCTCTTAGAAGCATACCGAGATTCTCGTCATCCTCACAAAGAAGTATCTTTAATTTTTCATCCATATTATTAGTGTTTCATGCTTCGCAGGTTCACACTTGCGAATCTGTTATTATTCTCGCTTTCCGGGAGTTGTCCGGATTCATCCGGTCCGTATTCTCCCTGCTCCTGAAACCGGTGTCTCCGCTTCGGATGACAGCTTGCCACCGAACCGTCCGCCGCTTTCATAATTTATAACAAACTTTCTTAAATTATTCCGCATCAAATCATGAATAATTAAAAAAATGTTATATTTCAGCCCCGGTTTCCGTTATATCTGAAATCCGGAGTCAATCCTTGCGGGATGCCGACTTTGACAGCGGAAGGTCTATCACAAACGTACTTCCTTTGCCAAACTCGCTTTCCACAGAGATTGTGCCTCCGAACACGTTGATCATCTTCCTGACGTATGCCAGTCCGAGTCCGAATCCTTTCACATCATGACGGTTTCCGGTCGATACGCGATAGAATTTCTCGAAAATCCGCTTTACATCTTCCTTGCGTATCCCTATACCGTTATCCTTCACTCTTATCTCAAGCCGATTGCCTGGCTGGTCGAGGGTATCGATCTCGAGTTCAGGGTCTGTGTTCTCCCGCATGTATTTCAACGCATTGTCGAGGAGATTGAAGATTACGTTGGTAAATTGCATCTCGTCGACTGTGACTCTCGCGTCGGTCGCCCCGAGGTTTGTGGAAAGACGTCCCCCCAGCTTCTCCACCTTGAGTTTAAACGTGTTTACCACTCCGCTGATGATATCGTTCGCATCTACCTCGGTGAAGTTCAGCGTGGCACTGGCATCATCGATCACCGACAGGTGAAGCACTTTCTCCACCTGGAAACGAAGACGCTTCGACTCTTCGGTTATCACTTCGGAGAGATGGGCTATGGTGGTCGGAGACTTGCTTATGGAGGGATCGCTGAGCATCTGCCCGGCCAGCGAGATGGTCGATATCGGGGTCTTCAGTTCATGAGTCATGTTGTTGACAAAGTCCGATTTCATCTCCGACAGCTTTTTCTGCCTGAATATCATAACTATGGTGTATATGAATATCACCAACAGCATCACGGTAAAGGCGAGCCAGGGGATGATGAATTTCACTGATGAGAATATATAGGTGTTTTTGGTCGGGAACTCCACGTCAAGACGATAGGCGTAGTCCGTGTTGTTGAAAAGCTGAATAGAGTAGATGTCCTTCGAGCCAATGAGATAGTCTCCGCAGGTATAGAGCAAGTCGTTGCGCCTGTTGTAGACGGCAAAGACAAATGGTTCGCGGATACCGTTGTTGGCAAGCTCGGTACGCAGACAGTTGCGGATATCCACCGAGTCAGCCCGCTCCATCACAGGACGTGAGCCTGAATCGCGCAGAATAGAGAGTATCACCTCTGTCAGAAGACCTTTCTGATAGAGATACTGACTGCGGATCACCTCCTGCAGCGAACCGTAACGCGCTCCGATGGACTGCGTCGCATCGGGAAATTTCAGCATGGCTTCGTTGGTGCCGACTGTTTCCTGCGATACATTGCCGCCGCTGTTGTAATAGTCATAGAAACTCGATTCTATAATGTTGGCGTCCTGCTCCAGAAAGTGGAGCGTCTCTTCCCGGGCAAGGAATTCCGACGTCGAATTGAGCGACCGCATCACAGCTTCCGTGAACTGCTCATCACGCATCTTCGCCATATTCCCCAGATACATTATCTGGAAATACAGCAATGCGCCGAACATAGTGGCCATCACTATGGTAAGTATCCATATCAGCGATTTCTTCATATAAAATATATATCCTCGCTATTGCGTTTATTATTAAGCATCCTGATCATTACACGTTCAGTATCTCCCTCATAACTTTCAATTTTCCTGCATATAAAATCAGCCGGAATTTGAAACCGTTATAATTTTTTAACAATCATCCGGATGCTTCCGATGCTGAATTTTAACAATTCGGTACAAATTTAACAATTAAATGTGAAAATACAAATCAAATTTCACATTTGACATTATTTCAACAGTTATTTACCATGTTTTCCAGCCGAAATTCATCTATATCTATCCTCATTTTCATGTTTACGCTCCTTTTTTCATCCTGCGGGGGAAAAAATCAGAATGAGCCTGAAGAACCGGACAATGTGGAAGCGAAGCATTTCACCCTGATCTATGCGGTGAACCGTTCGAGTCTCCGTTCCGATTTCCGGGCAGACTCACTGGAGATGATGCAGGCTCTTGACCGCATAGCCGATCCCTCCGGGCGATTCCTTGTATATTTCACCGACATCGCAGCCGACCACTGCGGACTGCACGAGGCTGTGAAAAGGAACGGTAAATATGCACTGTCGGCCAATCCAGTCCACGAATATCCGCGCGACGTCACCTCGACCAACCCGAGCCGCATAGCGGAGGTGATCAGGGACGCCCTCACCCGCTACCCCGACCTCCCCGCGAATCTCTTCTTCTGGGGACATGGCACAAGCTGGACTCCCGAGTTTTCGGATAATATCGTCCGTCCCTCGAAGTCCTCGCGACCCGAGGATCCGTCACAGGCAGAGGCTCCGGTCCACAAGGCGTACGGCGGAGAATATGCCGGAGAACCCGGTGACCGGAATAATCTCGCATGGACCGACATCGTGGAACTCGCAGCCGCAATCCCTTCGGGGCGATTCGACACCATCTGGTTCGACTGCTGCTACATGTCCTCTATTGAGATTCTATACGAATTCCGGGAGAAGTGCCACTGGTTTGTCGGTTATCCGACGGAGGTATGGCAATACGGTCTCCCCTACGACCAGATCCTGCCGATGATGTACCGGGTCGATCCGCGACGTGAGGATGCAGCCAGGCTGTTTTTCGACTATTACAACAACTCCGGGGAGCCGGTAACAGTGGCAGTAAGCGACATGTCGAAACTTGAATCAGTAGCCGAGGCAGGAGCAAGGATATTCGCACTCGGCAAGGAGACACCCTCCGTAATGCCGGCAGTGAACTATTCCCGTGACACGTCGAATCCCTACTATGACTTCCTCGGCTATTGCTCGGCATTGGCGACAGAACAGGGCCGCGCCGACCTCGCCGCGGCGCTTGACGACGCACTCCGCGCGATGGTGACATACTACGACCGCTCTCCCGTCGACTTCCGGAACCGCCCATGGGATACAGAAAAGGTGCGCTGCATCAGTATCGGCGACTACAACCCGGCCTCCTCCGACCGCAAGCACTCCTACTACCGCACCACAGCCTGGTACCGCCGCACCCGATAAAACATTATATTACTGTCCGCTAAACTT
>DERZ01000012.1:0-6753 GCA_002361155.1 Porphyromonadaceae bacterium UBA3327
AGAACCTATCCTTTCAATAAATCTACCATCTCGTGGTGCCCTGCTATCGGCGACGACAATAGGATAATAAGCGTAGCCTTTGCGGCCATGACGCTGTAATCTGATTTTTGTTGCCATAAAACTTGCCGGTTTTTGTTATTGAATAAAATAGTTTTGGCCTTCCATCCTCCGGCATGCGGAGTCGCTCGGGCCGTTTGCGGTTGCAAAGTTAACTCTATTTGCCCAATCTGCAAAGTTTTTATGATTTTTTTTGTAATTTTGCAGCGGAATTATTCCTCTCCTTATTAATCACCTCTTTCCCGCAGAATAATTATGTCAGAAAATATGCTGTTGTCGCGCCTTGACGGCCTTGATGCCCGGTTCGAGGAAGTATCGACTCTGATAACCGATCCGGCCGTGATTTCCGACCGGAAAAGATATGTGCGTCTCACCAAGGAATACCATGACCTTGAAGAGTTACTCGGTGTCAGGAGGAAATACGAGAAGGCACTGTCGGCCATCGAGGAGTCGAAGATGATAATCTCGTCGGAAAGCGATGAGGAAATGCGGCAGCTTGCCCGCGACGAAATGGAAGAGGCAACCGCACAGCTGCCGAAGTTTGAGGAGCGCATCAAACTCCTTCTGATTCCGGCCGATCCTGACGATGCGAAAAACGCCATAGTGGAGATCCGCGGAGGCACTGGCGGAGACGAGGCCGCTCTATTTGCCGGCGATCTTTTCAGAATGTACCAGAAATTCGCGGAAACGCGGGGCTGGCAGCTTGCCGTATCCTCATTCACCGAAGGTACCGCCGGAGGTTATAAGGAAATAGTTTTCACGCTCACGGGTCAGGATGTATACGGCGTGATGAAATACGAGAGTGGCGTTCACCGCGTGCAGCGTGTCCCGGCCACAGAAACCCAGGGACGCGTCCATACATCTGCGGCCACAGTCGCAGTGCTTCCCGAGGCGGAGGAATTCGACGTGGAGATTCATGAGGGAGAAATCAAATGGGATACTTTCAGGTCGGGAGGAGCCGGAGGCCAGAACGTGAACAAGGTGGAATCCGGTGTCCGTCTGCGTTACAAATGGAAGAATCCGAACACTGGCGTTGTCGAGGAGATTCTTATAGAATGTACCGAGACCCGCGATCAGCCAAAGAACAAGGAGCGGGCACTCTCGCGTCTGCGCTCGTTCATCTATGACAAGGAGCACCAGAAATACCTCGACGACATAGCGTCGCGGAGAAAGACCATGGTAAGCACCGGCGACCGATCGGCCAAAATCCGCACATACAATTTCCCGCAGGGACGCATCACGGACCACCGTATAAATTATACAGTCTACAATCTCGCTGCGTTCATGAACGGTGAAATCAGCGAATGTATCGACCGCCTCACAATAGCGGAAAACGCCGAAAAACTTAAGGCATCCGAACTGTAACCGTAATCAAATGCCCCCTCCGTTTGTTTATAATACAAGGAGGGGGTATTATTGATTTCATTTTGCCTCCGCCTTATCCGTCAAATCAATTCAAGGTCATATATTATGAAAACACTATCTATCATATTTTATATTGTAGGTTCGCTGCTTCTTATCGCATCTTGTTTCACCACCGGAGTCACCATCACCTGGGTGTTGGGCGGAGTAGCCGTCGTATGTCTTATTCTCGGATGCGTGTTTCAGTTCCGCAACCACCCGATGACAGCCAGGATGCGCCGCAAAAATTCATGACGGGAGAGAAAGCTGAATCGGCCTCTTGCTCAGCAAAGGGTCCTAACCGAGTTTCAGCCGTGCCTTTGCAAGAGTCTCCGGCTTTCCTATATCGATAAGTTCAAGTTCGGGGACATAATGCTCCTTGATTGTCACGCCCCCGCGTCCGGCCAGCAGCCAGTCCATCACCGGGAATGCCTCACGGCCCGATTCCCGCGCATAACGCCTGATGTCGGCCACTCCATGCGCCGACACCATGTAGATACCACTGAAGGCATGTTCCGTCAGCCCGGACAAACTGGCTGATGTCTCCGGGCGGAACTCTCCGGTGTTCCGATTATGCCATCCTCTGAGATTATTCTGTACATCGAAAAGCAGGCGACGGGAAGACTCCCTGCCGCTTGTGAGCAGCGTAACATCGGCATTCATCTCTTTATGGAAGTCTCTCAGTGAAGAGAGATCCGCATTGCTGATTATGTCCACATTGTGAACGAGTATCGGGCCGCTGTCATCACCGAACAGCGGGGCAGCCTTTACAATCGCGCCACCAGTGTCAAGCAATGATTCCGACTCGTCGCTTACCGCGATCTCCACACCGAAACTGCGGCTTGAAAGGAAATCTTTCACCTGACCGGCAAAGTGATGGACATTGACCACTATCCGGCAGAACCCTTCATCCCGGAGTTTGATTATTACTCTTTCGAGCATCGGAATACCGCCTACAGGCACAAGTGCCTTTGGATGTTCCAGAGTCCAGGGGCGCAGCCTCGTGCCGAGTCCGGCGGCAAGTATCATTGCATTCATAATTCTTTTCTTATTCCTTGCTCCCGATGCACTACCACAACTCTTGTATCGGGATATTTTCTTTTTATCTCTCCTGCCACAGCCTCGGCACAATATACCGACCGATGCCTCCCGCCGGTACATCCGAAACCTATCTGAAGACTGCTGAAGCCTCTCCTCAGGTAGCATTCCACAGAGGTGGCGACCATCTCCATGGACTTCGCAACAAATTTGTCAGCCTCTCCCCTCTCCTGCAGGAATTCCATCACGGGAGCATCCAATCCGGTAAGCGCTTTGTACTGTTCATATCGGCCAGGATTATGCATGCCCCGACAGTCGAACATGAATCCGCCACCATTGCCGCTGTAGTCTTCCGGATACCCCAGTTTGTAAGAGAAGCTGAATACAGTCACGGTAAGTCCGGAGTCTTTGGATGGCGGATCGAAACGCGTGTCCGCCGCAAGTTCGCGACAAACGCGTCTCAGTTCCGGATACCGGCTGACGGCCTCGGCATCGACCGCAGAGGCAAGATTACGGAGAGCCGGAGAGATACTCTCCAGGAAATGGGCGCGACGCTGCACAAGCCCCCGGAACCCGTATGCCCCCAAAACCTGTAGCGTGCGGAAAAACACAAACAGCGGCAGACTGTTCATCATAATGGAGGAATCACATCCTGCACGCGCGCCATACTCTTCGGCGTAATACCGGAACATCTCCATCCTGAATCCATCGGAGAATCCCGCTTTTGCCTGCCATAGAAACGACACGGCATCGTAAACCGAAGGACCGGTTCTGCCACCTTGAAAATCTATAAAATAGGGGTGCCCCCCGCACATCATCACATTTCGGCTCTGACAGTCACGCATCATGAACCCCTGAAATGAAGAATCCACACCGACAAGATCCTCCGCCATGCGGTCGAAATCATCCTCAAGAAGTTCTTCGTCGAACTGCACGCCGGAAGGCTTGAGAAACTCGTATTTGAAATAATTCAGGTCCCACAACACCTGGCGGCGACAGAAAGGACGATACTCGGTCGACCTCTCCCAGAGTTCCCGCGGCACAAGCTGCATCCTCACCAGATTCTTCAGTGCGAGTCTCACAGCCGGACGGCATTCCTCTTCCTTGCCGAGGAGGGAGAACAGCGACACATCGCCGAGGTCCTGCTGAAGATAATGCATGCCGGCGTCCGACACGGCGTAAATCTCCGGTACCGGCACACCCTGCGACAAAAAAACTGAATCCAGCGCAATAAACGAACGGCAATCCGCAGCACAGTCTCCGGCAGTGCCTATCACGCTCAACCCTATCTCCGGAACCACGAGACGGAAATATCTGCGGTCGCCTCCGGCAGAAGCAAGAGGATTCACGACAGAGGGTTCCACGCCGAAACGCGACTTGAAAAGTTCTGAAAGTATCTTAATATCTTCCATTTTTTATTAAAATATTGACCTCACCACGCAAAAAAACGGTTTATTATAAATGGAGTGGTACCATTCCTCCCCGTCAGGATCTGCTTTTTTATAGAAGAGGTCATAAACGGTTTCTGATACTGCAAATTTAACTGAATTTCTCCATTACCGGGTAATAACCGCTCACAAAGTAAAAAAAAATTCGTAAATTTGCGTCCGGAAGGCAAAATAAAATCGGCAACGGCATTTCTCATAAAGACGAAATAATCAACCCAAAATATCATATCACAATGGCAAAGATTGAAAATTACAATTTCAAGGACAAAAAAGCTATCGTCAGAGTAGACTTCAATGTGCCTCTTGATGAAAACGGCAACATAACCGACGACACACGAATCCGCGGCGCCCTCCCCACACTCAAGAAAATACTCGCCGACGGCGGAAGTCTCATTCTTATGTCGCACATGGGGAAACCGAAAGGCAAGGTCAACCCCAGACTCAGTCTCCTTCAGATCCGCGACGCGGTGGCCAAGGCTCTGGGCCGCGATGTGAAGTTCGCACCCGATTGCGCCAAGGCGCAGGAAGCGGCCAAAGAACTGAAGCCCGGAGAGGTTCTTCTTCTCGAAAACCTCCGGTTCTATCCTGAAGAAGAAGGGAAACCGACGGGCATCGACAAGACCGACCCCGGATATGAAGCCGCAAAGAAGGAGATGAAAGAGAGTCAGAAGGAATTCGCCAGGACCCTGGCCAGCTACGCAGATGTCTATGTGAACGACGCCTTCGGCACCGCGCACCGACGCCATGCCTCAACCGCCGTCATTGCCGACTATTTCGACCATCAGGACAAGATGCTCGGCTTCCTGATGGAGAAAGAAGTGAAAGCCGTCGACAATATCCTCAAGGATATCAAGCGTCCCTTCACCGCTATCATGGGCGGTTCTAAAGTGTCCACCAAGATAGGCATAATCGAGAACCTCATGGACAAGGTCGACAATCTCATCCTCTGCGGAGGCATGACCTACACCTTTGCCAAGGCCCGCGGAGGCAAGATCGGAGATTCCATCTGCGAGAACGACAAACTCGACCTGGCGCTCGACATCATCAGGAAGGCCGAGGAAAAAGGAGTGAACCTTGTGCTCGGCACGGATTGCGTGGCGGCCGACTCATTCAGCAACGATGCGAAGACAATGGTTTGCCCCGCCGACAATATCCCCGACGGATGGCAGGGTCTTGATGCAGGTCCCGACTCGATTCTCGCATTCCGAGAGGCTATTGTTCCCGCCAAAACCATTCTCTGGAACGGTCCGGCAGGAGTGTTTGAGTTTGACAACTTCATTGCAGGATCCAAAGCAATAGCGGAAGCAATCGTCGAGGCTACCGACAACGGCGCGTTCTCGCTCGTAGGAGGCGGCGACTCGGTGGCATGCGTCAACAAATTCGGTCTGGCCGATTCTGTAAGCTATGTATCGACCGGCGGCGGCGCTCTTCTTGAAGCCATCGAAGGAAAAGTCCTCCCGGGTGTGGCTGCAGTCGAGGACAAATAAATATGGAATAACAGATGAAACGGCCAGAAACCGTTCCATACTTTCACCGGGGGGGGTGCTTCGCAATGAAGCGCCCTCCCTCTTTTTAAAGATAATCCACCTTCAATCCGATTAAGATATAAAAGATTTACAGTGGAGTCTGCAGCAACAGCCTATCGGTTAAAAAATGTGTTGTAAAACATCTTTCTGATGTTAAAACCATAATAAAAAGTAAAATTTGCCACTGCCGATTAAAAAAATAGAATTGGAATATTGACTTTTTTAAAAAATATAGTAATTTTGTATTCGCAAGCTTCGGAATCTGAACAACCGCAAGCTTCGGTCAAAATCCCTAAAAGGAAAACTCCCTGTTACCTGCAATATCATGAAACTTAGTCCCGCCATCGGAACTGACCATGAAACGGAGTCTCGGGAGCTACTGAAACAGACAGAAATACAGAAATAACTAAAACCAAAATTTAATCATTTAATCAAATCAAACTAATTTAAACGATTATGGAATCTCAGAAACCTATGGCTCCCAAGCCTGCAGCCGCCACGGCGACAGCAAAAGTGAAAAAGGAAGAAAAAATCAGTAACATCCGCGGTATCCGCAACGCATTCGTTGTGATTCTCTGCTGCGCGGTAGCAGCCGTGCTGATTTTCCTCTTCGGAATGGGAGCACCCGGCAACTTCGAGGGAGGCACAACCGACGGACACCCCCTGAACCTGGCCGGAACAGTCTACAAAGGTGGATTCATCGTGCCGATTCTGATGACCCTTCTTCTCACGGTGATCGTTCTTTCGATCGAGCGCTGGATCGCCATCAGCTCCGCATCGGGCAAGGGCAACACCGCCAAGTTCGTAGCCGACATCAAGGCTGACCTCGCCGCCAACAAGATCGACGCAGCCATGGACCGTTGCCGCAAGCAGAAAGGCTCTGTCGCATCGGTTGTCTACAACACGCTGGTCCGCTACAAAGAGATGGATGCCAACAACGAACTCTCCAAAGAGCAGAAGCTTACAGTGCTCCGCAACGAGGTAGAAGAGGCAACCGCTCTCGAAATGCCCGGTCTGTCGCAGAACCTCCCCATCCTCGCGACCCTCACCACTCTCGGTACTCTGGTCGGACTTCTCGGAACTGTGATGGGTATGATCAAGTCATTCCAGGCCCTCGCATCCTCCGGCTCGCCTGACTCCACAGAGCTCTCCACCGGTATCTCCGAGGCCCTCGTGAACACCGCGTTCGGTATCGCTACCGGTGCATTCGCCGTTATCTCCTACAACTTCTTCACCAACAAGATCGACAACCTCACCTACGCTATCGACGAAATCGGTTTCTC
>DERZ01000012.1:7023-7170 GCA_002361155.1 Porphyromonadaceae bacterium UBA3327
GACGAAATCGGTTTCTCTATCGTGGCAACATTCGCTGCTACCCACAAATAATAGAGCGGACAAAACAACATTCAATCAAACCGATAAAAGTTTATAGCTAATATGGGAAGAGTAAAAATAGCAAAGAAGAGCACATTCATCGACATG
>DERZ01000012.1:7463-16177 GCA_002361155.1 Porphyromonadaceae bacterium UBA3327
AAGAGCACATTCATCGACATGACCGCGATGAGTGATGTGACGGTGCTGCTGCTTACCTTCTTCATGTTGACATCCACATTCCTTTCCAAGGAACCGGCCACGGTGATCACTCCCCCCTCGGTATCTACCGAGAAGGTGCAGGAGACCAACTATGTGCAGGTACTTGTGAATCCCGAAGGGAAAGTCTGGCTTACGATGAACAACGATACTTCATCCAACTGGAGTAACGAAAAGATGCGCATAGCGCTTCTCGACAAAGTAAGCGAGATTTACAACGAGTCGCATAAGAACAAGATAAGCTTCACTCCGGAGCAGAAATATGCTTTTAGCAAACTGGGTTCGTTCGGCGTGCCCCTCAACCAGATGGGCGAGTTCCTCAACCTGGCATCGCAGCCGGAAGGACAGACCCAGATGGACAAGTGGCTGCAGGGCGAGGACAATAATCCAAACCACGTGACAGGAATTCCTATCACATGGAACCAGGATGAGTCGAAGCCCACAGAATTCCAGATGTGGATGAAGGCCATGCGTCAGACCGACAACACCAACCTGGCCGACAAGATCAAGGACGGTACAGGCGTGGCAATCAAGGCTGACCAGAACACATCGTTCGATGTGGTCCACATGGTGATGGACAATCTGCAGACCATCCACATGAACAAGTTTACGTTATTGACCGCTCTGAAGGGCGCAGAAGAATAAAGAAATGGCAGAAGTTCAACAAAATGATGGTGGGGGCAAAGGCAAAAACCACCAGAAAAAGATGCAAATCCGCGTGGATTTCACGCCGATGGTCGACATGAACATGTTGCTTATCACATTCTTCATGCTCTGTACGACAATGATCAAATCACAAACTCTGACGATAGCACTCCCGTCCAACGAGAAAGTCGACAATGTGGAAAACATGTCGCAGGCTTCGGCCGATGACGCCGTTACCATCATTCTCGACGCCAAGCGCAAGACCGGCTCGTTTGAAGTGGATACTGTCAATGGAAAGATTGTTCCGGTGATTTACTACTATTTCGGTAAACCCGGCGGAGACGCAGGTCTGGGAAACACTCCCGAGAGCGTGTCGGCTAACAACAATCTCCAGGAATCCGAATTCCTTGGCAACGATGAGAAGTCCGGTGCCGCCCGCGGCATCCGCGCCATCATCCAGCAGCGCAACAAGGAAGTCCTTACCGAAGTCAACAAGCTGAAAGAGAAATACGCCAACGGCGGTTTCGGATCGCTCGAGACCAAAGATGGCCGCGAACAGGCTCAGGCAGCTTACGACGAGGCAGCGTCAAAGGTCAGAAAGGATGAAAATCTGAAGAAACCGATCATCATCATCAAATCCACTCCTCAGGCATCCTTCGGAAGCCTCGTGGAAGTGCTCGACGAGATGCAGATCAACTCGATTTCCAAATATCAGATCGACAACATGACCAAGGCCGATTCCACAATGGTGATCGATTACCAGAACCGTCATCATAAATAATGTTAGATTTATTAATCTTTAAAAGCAGAAATCACAATGGCTAAGAAAAGTGTAGATCTGACATCACAGGAATGGCGAAATCTTGTATTCGCCGGAAAGAATCAGGACTTCGGTGCCTATCAGCTCCGCAAGCAGAGCGACAAGCGTCACAACATGGCGTTCCTCTACATGCTCATGGGTCTGGTGGTGATATTCATACTCATTATCGCACTCAGCAAATACTCCGACTATCGTGCCGAGCAGGATGCCATAGCTCTTCAGGAACAACGCGAGAAGATGATGGCGGCCCAGATCACTCAGGAAGAGGAAGTGCAGGAAGAGCCCGAAGTTGAAGAACAGAAATTCGAACAGCCCGAGATAGAGGTGCCCGAAGAGGTGCTCGCCACCGTACAGGTAACCCAGATCGCCATCGTCGACGCCGACCAGGTGAAGAACGAGGTGATGGACATGGATGCCCAGAAAGAGGACAACACCGCCCGCGGTGTCGTAACTCAGGAAGGTAGCGACGACGCCGATAAGTTCAAGGCTGTGCAGGAGCAGGTAGTGGTCAAGGAGCCCGAGCCTGAGAAGCCCAAGGAGGAGGAAATCTTCGTTGCGGTGGAACAGCAGGCTGAATTCCCCGGAGGCCAGACCGCTCTTATGAAATGGCTCAGCAACAACGTCCGCTATCCGGAATCTGCACAGCAGAACGACATCCAGGGTCGCGTGGTTGTAAGATTCGTGGTCGAGAAAGATGGCTCCATCGGAGCCGCGACAATTGTCAAAGGTGTCGACAAAGACCTTGACCGCGAAGCTCTGCGGGTAGTGAAGAAGATGCCCAGATGGCAGCCCGGTAAGAACAACGGTGTCGCCGTACGAAGCTACTTCAACCTCCCCGTGGTGTTCAAACTCCAGAATCAGTAATGATGAGATTCCAATATCGAAAGGGGGCAGCTTACAAAGGCTGCCCTTTTTCTTTTTTATTTCAGACCCTTTCTGTAATTTTGCACTGTCGTTTCGTTTCGGAGCCTGAACTCTGAACATAGCGTGACATGAATTGTTAAATTTACATAAGGACGGATCAGACGGATCAGACCGGATTTTTTACTTTCAATCCGGAAAAGACGATTCTGAGAACCGACCGGTAACCCTTAAATATCAAAGTTATGACTGGTAATGAAAACAATGGCACTCCCAAGGGAGGACGCCTCGCATTCGGAATTCTGATGGTGATCGTATATCTCTGTGTGGGACTTCTCTTTATCTTCGACATCTTCAGAATCGACAACAACGCAATCTCCTATACAGTCGGCGGAATCCTGATAGTCTATGGAATCTGGCGCGGATACCGCCTCTACCGAGGCTGGAACTGAAGTCACAGCAGGAGGGCATCAAACCATATCTTATAAATCCAAGCAGAAGTGAAAACATATATCAAGACCATATTGCTGATCTCCGCGCTGATCTTGCCGGGGGCTGTCTCCTGCACAAAGGTGAAACGCGGGGAATATGCCAAAGGAAGCGCCACCATTTTTTGTGACGACGGTTTCCGCAACGCAATCCAGGAGGAAATAGAGGTATTCGAATACAGCTACCCCGGCTCTTCAATCATACCCTTCTTTGTGAGCGAGCAGGAAGCCATCGACACAATGCTCACCGACAACACCCAGGCCATCGTGATCACCCGCGAATTCACCAAAGAGGAACGTGAGTACATGAAGAGCAAATACAAACGGGTGGTGCGCCAGCATTGCATAGCAATCGACGCCGTGGCTCTGATAACCAACAGGGACAATAATGTAACCTCTTTGAGCGTCAACGAAATCAAAGAGATTCTCAACGGAAGGATCACCAGATGGAGCCAGCTTGCAGGCAACGACACCACCTCCATAAAGCTTGTATTCGACAATGTCGGGTCTTCTACCGTCAGCTACATGCGCGACAGATTTCTGCCTCAGGGCAAAAAGATATCAGACAATCCCAATGCCTACGCCCAGAAAGACAACGCCTCGGTATTCGACATCGTGAAGAAAGACCGTGACGCCCTCGGCATAATCAGCGTGAGCTGGCTTGGCCATGACCTCAGTGATGCCAGGAAAGTGCCGGTGGACCAGCGATATAAAGACTATCAGAACCAGAACGACACAATCGCCACCGAACTCACGACTCAGGTGAATGTGGTGAAAGTAAGCAATCCGACCGAAGAAAATGATTTCAACCCTGTCGCTTACAAGCCTTATCAGGCCTACATCAATTCGGGTGAATATCCATTGTTCAGAAAGGTCTACATGGTCTCTACGGCACCCAACTCCACTGTGCTGCATTCCTTCTACGCGTTCGTCACCGGATTCGCCGGTCAGAAAATCCTGATGAAGACAGGAATACTTCCGTACAACAGCCACGCAAGAGTGGTGGAACTGAAATGACATCCTGATACGTCGAAGTCTGTCACGCCATTATTTTCGTAACATGGATGCCAAAGGTAAAAATATGGCAATTCCATATTTCCGATACAATTTATAAGCAGTTGGCACGTAAAATATATTAGGATAATAATCGAAATAAGTGGCATTAAAAAATTAGTTAATGCTGTTTCGGATGGATTTTGGAGCAATTTTGCCAAGTAGAAGAAGGAGTGATGCGAGCATCATGACTGATGAGACTTGGGCAAAATTGCCCAAAAGACACCGAAAGAGCATTAACGAAAAAATCCACTTATACGTTAACTAATTTTTAAATGACACTTATAATTGAAAATATAACATATAATATATGAAACTCAAGGGAATTTTTACACTATTTCTTGCCGGAGCCGCGCTGACGTCCACGGCACAGACCCATGTGGAGGGTGCGGAATATTTCAAAGCCGACCAGTTTGAAAATGCCAAGGACCTGCTCCTCAGGAGTCTGAACAATCCTGGCACCGACAAGGCGATAACCGACTATTACCTCGGTCTGATCGCTCTTCAGGAGAACAACGAGGCCGACGCCAGGAAGTATTTTTCCGACGGTGTGGCCGCAAACCCCGAATATGCCTACAACTACGTGGGGGAAGGATTGCTGCTCCTCCGCGCAGACGACCTGAAAGGTGCTGAAGCTAAATTCAAAGAGGCCGACAAGCTGTCGAAGAAAGATCCGGCGCTCCAGATTGCAGTGGCACGTGCGTACGACACTGTCGATCCCGTTAAATATGAGAAGCAGATAGCAAAATATGTGGAGAAGGCAAGAAGGTTCGACATGCAGGATCCTGCCATCTACGTGTTCGAGGGCGACCAGCTCCGCGAGAAAAAAGACTGGGGAGGCGCTGCCGCCAAATATGAGATGGCCGCGAACTACGACAAGAACGCCACCGAGGCCTACGTGAAGTATGCCAACCTCTTCACGATGGTAAATCCCGATTACGCCATCAAGATGCTCTCCAACCTGCTTGCAAATACTCCGGACTCGGCTCTGGGACAGCGAGAGCTCGCCAACGCGTATTACAATAACAAGGACTTCAAGTCCGCGGCGGCCGAGTATGGCAAATATGTCCAGAATCCAAGCCACTTCAAGAAGGATGAGGACCGATATGCATTTCTCCTCTTCTACGGCAACGACTATAAGAAAGGTTATGACTACTCCACTGCGCTTCTTAAAGAGAATCCATCGAACTTCACGGCTCAGCGCTATCAGTTCATGAACGCCGCCCAGCTTCCGGAGATGAAGGATGCTCTGGCCGGAATGGCCGACAAACTCTATGCCGCGCACGTAGCCAACCCCGCGCAGAACAAATTCGCGCCCATCGATTACATCCTCATCGCCCAGGAGTACAACACGGCAGACCGTCCTGACGAGGCTCAGAAAATCCTTGAAAAGGCTATTCAGGAAGATCCCAAAAATCCGGCATTCTACAAGGAACTTGCCATGACCTACGTGGAAGGGAACAATCTTACGAAAGCCACAGAGGCATACGAAGGCTATCTCGCCAACTCCGACGAACCCGGATACAATGACTTTATCCAGCAGGCCACGTTTGCATTCTACGCAGGTGTGGAGAACAAGACAAAGGATACAGCCGCAGCCGAGAAATTCTACGGAATCGCCAAGGATTATGCATCGAAAGCGGCAGCTATCCTTCCCGACAACTACAAGCCCGTGAAGTTCGACGGCGACATCGCACTCCAGAAAGCGGCCGAGGCCGACGTGGCATCAGCAGCTGTCCCCTACTATCAGAAAGCCATTGACCTTCTCGAGGCGAGCCCAAACCGCGACCGCTACGCAACCGACGCCAAGACCATGTACAACTACATGGGCAACTATTATCTCGACCAGAAGGACGTGGCCAAGGCCAAAGAGTATTTTGTAAAATATCTTCAGCTTGACCCCAACAACGAAGATTACCGCAAATTCGTTGAATCCCTGAAATAAGATTCACCACGATACTCCGGCATCGAGAGAAGCACTGCAGATAATTTTACTCAAAAAATAATATTTCGGGTACCGCCTATAGCCGTGCCCGAAATATTATTTTGGAATATACAAAACCTCGCCCTATCTTTGCATTGTGAAATCAACCCAAAAATCCAATAAAAAATGATTAGAAAGAATCAATTGAGAAAGGCCTTCGCGACGGCAGCCGTCGCATTCTCGAGCATTGCTTTGACCACACCCGCGTATGCGTGGGAGTACAATCCGGACAAAAACACCGGCAATCCCATAGGTAATCCTGTGCCGATTCCTGCCGGACGACCCAAGGCTCCCGGCATTTTCGATGTGTACGCCGAGGTCAAGGGCGGCATACTCACCGTGCAGTTCGTGCGCCCCGCAGGCGTATGCGATATGACCGTCACATCAGCTTCCGACCCGGTGGGTAAGACCTACACCTTCCCCTCGGAAGCACAGTTCTCGACAACCGTCGACACCACCGACCCCGAACTCACCCTCGAAATTGTCACAGAGGAAGGCACATCCTATATCGGCAACATACCGATAGAGTAAAATCTCCAAATAACTCTCTCCCGCGCGAAAATCAAGACTATTTTTACGCATCGGTTGTATCTGATTTTTGGCAACACCAAAATAACCACAAAGGGCTGATTCCTGCAAATGGAATCAGCCTTAATTTTTCAGTCCCTCAAAAAATTTAGCTTAAAGCAATAATTCCTTGTCATTCCGCAATCAAATCGCCTAAAAAAATCAGTTATACAACTGATGAATTCTGTCTCTGACTAATTTTTCAAAGCCACTTAAATATTCATTAACCTCCGCCAACCGATTACACAAAGACATCTAAAAGCAAACAAATATTTTACTTTTCTTGCTTTTTAATGGATTTAATATATATTTGTCACATTAAACGATATAAGCAACGTTTAACGATTTTTTAAGCCATATTTTAACAACTATCAAGTTTTCAGCTTATGAAGAAACATCTACTTTTAACGTCAGTGGCGATTGGTCTCGCTGTCGGACTGGCGTCGGCTCTGAGTGCCGTCGCGGCCACCGATGGCGTATATCCCGCCATGATCCGTGAAGACCGGGTGTGGGAATATCTGTGGATCCGTGTCGAGTCCAAAAAGACCGATAAGCCTACCGACTGCGAGTTGTTCCGTATGAGGTTCGACGGCACCGAGGAAAAAAACGGTAAGGAATACCACCGGTTCGTCTATTGCGGCGACCGGGTGAAATGGAGGGAGACCACCGATAAGAAGACAGGGGCCGTCACAAGCACCGACAAGGTGGTGACTCCGAACGACAATCCCACCGTTTACCACCTTCGCGAGGAGCTGGGGAGAGTGTTCGTACTCTTCCCTTATGACAGATGTCATGAGGAGGAATATCTCGCTGAAAAAGGAGAGGAAATATTGCTCTATGATTTCACATTGGGCGAGGGGAGTCGTTCGCCGGATTCTGGTCCACGGCCGATTATATAGGTGGGCTTATAGACTATCCCGTGCGGGAACTCGAACCCATCGACATCGCCGGAAACAGACGCAGAGTGTTCGGAGTGACGGATTCCTTCAGAGGCGCGTGCGATGGCTATCGTTTTGCCGAGGAGGCCGGATGTCTGAATTTCGGCACTTTAGCGGCACCGGACGCTACCATGAGAATTAATAACGGTGTCGGGTTCTACTGTGATCTGCAAAAAATATATGACGGCGATGGCAATGTCATATATGATGCCAGGATGGCGCCATATACCGACATAGTGGATGGCAGCAAGAACTGGAGCTACAATCATCTGGAAGTTCATTTTACTTTAAAGTCGCTGACCCCAGGCTCGACATACTCTTTTGGCGAGACTGAGACAGTCGATGAGACAGAATACCTTCCGCTTATGTGTGATGGAGAACGTACCGGCATGCTGATGCGTCAGGACGGCCTCAAGGTTTACGTCAGGTTTGAGAAAGGGAAAGCTCCCTCTGTATTAGGTTATCCCGCCGGGGAAGACTGCGATGACCGCGATCTGCTCGTCTATGACATCGGCGCCGACGTTGGCGACACCTACCACGCGCTGACCGTCGGAGAGGGCAACTTCTACGAGTGGGTGGAACTCCGCGTGACAGAGACCGGAACGTTGACGACACTCTCCGGCGAGCGGAATTGCATAAAAGTTGTCCGCAACGATGTGGAGGATCGACGCTGCGATACGGTTGTGGATGGTATCGGAAGTCTGTCGGGAGTCTTCTTCACGGCTGACCTCGGCCCCGAACTCACGAGCGGCTACGACAAGGAAATTCTGTACGACGTGACCGGGAAAGAGGGGGATGTCCTCTATAAGGGAAATGCATTTACTATCGGACGCGAAATGGTCGCCGAGGGGCGCGTGTGGGAATTCTACTGTTCCGAAGGAAGTCAGAATCCTTGTCCTCAACAGGAACTGTACCGCTGGCAGTTCTCCGGCACAGCAGAGAAAGACGGCAGGACTTGGAACCGTCTAATGCGCGTCGGCAGCGTGAAATGGAGAGGCTCGGACCCGGAATCGGGGGTCGTCGACGACACCGCGACGGAAGTCGCCCTTATGCGTCAGGAGGACAACCGGGTATGGGTTCTCGACAATGCGGGCGAGCGCCTGATGAAATCCCGGGGACCGAACGGTGCGCCGCCACATTCCCGGAGGTTGAATTCAAACCAGAATCAAGGGTTAAAACTGCAATTATGGAATTTTTTCCATAAATTTCCGAAAACCGGGCCTCGCGTCCGGTTTTTATTTTGCACAGTTTGCATTTTTTTGTAATTTTGTGAATTATTAAGAGTGTGTTTGAATTTAACT
>DERZ01000047.1 GCA_002361155.1 Porphyromonadaceae bacterium UBA3327
TTTGGCCACTCTGGTATCCACCCGATTGCGGATGCAAAGTTAATGATTTTTTTCGGATCCGCAAAATCCAAAGCCGTAAAAAATAAAAATTAACGTTTTAACAAGCCAATAAGCTATGATTAACAAGGAAAGCAGGGACGCACGGTCCGTGCGTCCCTGCCTGTAGGTGTCTTTAATTCACTGTTACTTCACGGTCACCTTGGCGGCGGTGCCGTTATGGCGGCGGATGTAGATACCGGGGACGAGGTTGTCACGGTTGACGCGCTGTCCGGCGAGGGAATACCATTCGGAATCACTGTCGATTTCGGCGGCGATGCCCTCGATGCCTACCTGTTCGTTCACGTAGATGAAAACTTCGGCTCCTTCACGAAGACCGCTTGCCGTGTAATAATAGGGGAAACTTGCGCTCTTATTGGCGTCCATAAGCTGGCTGTCGGGAGTGGGACGGTACTGGACGGAGTGGATGGAGGCAGTCTCGTTGACATGGGTGATCATCAGGAAATCTCGGTTGTCCTTGATGATTACGTTGTTGTGTCCGTTTCGGAGCCCCTTCACCGGATGGCCGGTGTTCCAGTCGCCGTTCATCACTTTGAGCTGGTCGGCGTCGGTGTCGATGGTGATTGAGATAGGCACTTCGGCCGCGGGACTGGCGTCAACCTTAACCTTGTCGTCGTTGCGTGCGGTGAACGAAAGCACGTCGGTGATCTTCATCTTGTTGATGACGTAATTATCGGGGAGGGTGATGCTGTTGATCTTCCAGTTGTCGGCATTGGTGTTGAGAAGCTCGACTTTCTTTCCGGCCAGGACCTCGATCTTGTTGTCGACCGGAGTCGTCTCCTTGCCGTCCACGAGAATGGATGTCCAGAAGTTCTCGGCGCCATCGCTGTATTCGAACGTGTAGACACAGTTCTTGTCCTTCGGATAGTTCACAATGATGTCGATGACCATTCCGTCTTCCAGCCTGATCATGTGCTGATAGGAGGGGGATTGTTCCTCTCCGTTGACTTTCACGGAGTATAGCGGGCTGTAGTTTTCCCATCCCTCACGGCCGATCAGCACGGAATCTTCGATATATCCGTTGAAGCTGAAAGTATTCTTGCCGGGACGGAGGAGATGCGTCTTGTTGTTGCTTAACATGTAGCATTCGATACCGGTCACGTCGTCGATGTTGATGGTGAATGTCGGGTCCGGACCTTCGTTGGGTGCTGTGGTGATATAATAGGGAGGATTGTATCCCCAGGATGTGGATATGTTTCCGCATCCTTTTTTCGGGTCGATAGGAATATCATTATTGTCCTTGTCCTTGAACGACACCCAGTGGAAACCTTCGGCTGCGAAAATATAGTACGGGCCGTCAAGTTCGGCATAGTTGTCGCCGGGATTGAGATTGACCGCGCCTCCACCGTATGCAGACTTATAATATGCGTGGCTTCCCTCCGAGAGGATAAATACCGGATCGCCCTGCGGGGCAGGACGCTCCTTGGTGGTGACATTGTATTCGGTTTTGTAATTGAACGCGGTCAGCTCGATATAATTGCCCAGGAATGAATCCTGCTTGATCTCGATGTTGTTTCCGTCGCCGTCGGTCACCACGTCAAGCACATAATTCTCTTCGCCGCAGAGATAATAGAACGGAACGGTGCCGGGAACAAGCTCCGATTCCATCATGAGTTCCACGGCGTTGTCGCCCTCGGCAAGTTCCTTGTAGGGAACATATTCCAGGGTGCGCTCGTTCTTTTCGAGCACGCGTGCCTTAGATCCGGGAGCCAGCCTGACGGTGGCGGTGGGAAGTTGGGCAGATCCGCCGGAGGTAGTGACTGTGTACTTTTCCTGCAGCTTAGAGGACGCATACACGTCATAGTACTTTTTTCCTCTTCTTGTGTCATCTACGAACTTCATGCAATCATCCTCCGGAGTGACGGTGATGGTCTCGACTCCGGGAGCAGGGAATATGTACACATGGGAGTAATCCTTGAGTTCGACGATGTTGTCGCCGGGTGACAGGGTGCTTCGCATTACGAAATCTCCGTCCGTATATGAATAGTCCATTAGGATTGCCGAACTGCCCTCGGCAAGGTAGAGGTTCGTGGTCTTCAGTGCGAATGCTCCGGGCAGAGCCACGGAGAGTATCGCCATTACGGCAAGAAGACGGATGTTGGTGTAGAGTTTGCTCATAAAGTAGGTCTTTAAAAAATTATTTTGTATTATGGTCTGTCAAGCGGAATGCTGTTGAGAATCAGATGGAAAGCCGGCGTAAGGTGGAGACGAGTTCCTGATTTATCGGCTTGTCGTTCTTGATGGCCTTGGTGAAGGGGACATACACGATCTCGTCGTTCTTGACTCCGATCATCACGTTGCGCTGGTCATCGAGCAAAGCGTCGACGGCGGCTGCTCCCATCCGGGATGCGAGTATTCGGTCGTGGGCCGTCGGGGAACCGCCCCTCTGGAGGTGTCCGAGAATCGTGACGCGCACGTCGTACCCCGGATATTCCTCCTCCACGCGCTGCGCGAGACCCATGGCACCGCCGGTGACGGGAGATTCGGCCACAAGCACTATCGATGAGTTTTTCGACTTGCGGAATCCGTTCTGGATCAGTTCTGAAAGCTGGTCCGCCTGCGTGGATATCTCGGGGATGATAGCCGCTTCGGCTCCGGAGGCGATCGCTCCGTTGAGAGCGAGGAATCCGGCATCGCGGCCCATCACCTCGATGAAGAAGAGCCGTTCGTGGGAAGTGGCTGTGTCGCGGATCTTGTCCACACACTCCATTATGGTGTTCAGCGCCGTGTCGTAGCCGATCGTGGTGTCCGTGCCGTACAGGTCATTGTCGATGGTGCCCGGAAGTCCAACTATCGGGAACTGGAATTCATTGCCGAAAAGACGCGCTCCGGAAAGGGAGCCGTCACCGCCGATCACCACAAGGGCGTCTATGCCGTGGCGGCGGAGAACATCGTATGCGCACTGCCGGCCCTCCGGGGTCTTGAATTCCTTGCAGCGTGCTGTCTTGAGAATTGTACCGCCACGCTGGATGATGTTCGATACGTTCTGGGTGGAGAACTCCTCGATTTCATCGTAAATGAGGCCGTGGTAGCCGCGGTAGATACCGTACACCTTGAAGCCGGCGTAGATGGCCGAGCGCGTAACCGCGCGGATTGCCGCGTTCATGCCCGGAGCGTCCCCTCCGGAGGTGAGAATCCCTACGGATCTGATGTTATTCATGAATCTTTATTAACGAATTGTTAAACATACACGCAAAAATAGTAAAATTTGTTAACTTTGCCGAGAATTTTATGAAAAAACAGCATTAAATGCAAAAAAACAGGAAAATAGTCACCACCGGCACATTCGACGGTGTCCATCGGGGACATTGCAAGGTGTTGGATTTCATGAAGGAGCGTGGTGTCGTGCTGGGTCTTGCTCCAGTTGTGGTAACATTCGACCGTCATCCTCTTGAGGTGATAGCTCCGGAACGCGCGCCGAAGCTACTTATGTCGCCCGACGATCGCGATGCGGCGCTTTCGGCGCTTGGAGTGAAGGTGTTGCGCCTCGGTTTCGACGAATCACTGCGGCGTCTTACAGCTGCCGAATGGCTCCGCAGGATGCGTCAGGCGGATGTTGAGGTGGTAGTTGTGGGCTATGACAACACGTTCGGATGTGACGGACGCAGTCTCGGGCTGGAGGATTATTTCCGGCTTGGACGCGAGGAGAATGTCGCCGTGGAGGAGGCCCCTGTGCTGCAGGGAGTGAGCAGTACGCTTGTCCGCGAGGCGCTGGCCGGAGGACGCGTGGAGGAGGCTGCCCGTATGCTGGGAAGACCATATACGGTGGCCGGTGCCGTGGTGCATGGCCGTCATCTCGGCCGTGAGCTGGGATTCCCGACTGCCAATGTGGATCACGACATCCGTATGGTTCTCCCGGCATCAGGCGTCTATGCCGCAGAAGTCGCTATGCCCGACGGAACGCTCCGGATCGCGGTGGTAAACGTAGGAACACGCCCCACCGTATCAAACGGAAACGACATTTCTCTCGAGGCCCACATCCCCGACTTCAGGGGTGACCTTTACGGGAAGGATGTTTCCGTGCGGTTTATCCGCCGGATCCGTGACGAGCGCAAATTCGGCTCTGCAGACGAACTGAGGGGCGCCATACGTGCCGACATAGAGGCATTGCGGAAAATTCAGTAGGATTTTAAGCATAATTTCACGACAAGTCTGACAAATTTTTTATATCTTTGTTGATTAATCGGGCTTGCGCCTGAGCTATACATGAAAAATATGTCTGAAATGGAAGTAATAAATTTCGAAAGCACCCCAAGTCTGGTGAACCGTTATATGATGGAACTCCGCGACGTGACGGTGCAGAACGATCCGATGCGGTTCCGCACAAATCTCGACCGGATCGGTCAGATCATGGCATACGAGATTTCCAAGCGTCTTGATTACAAGGAGACGCAGGTTCAGACTCCTCTGGGCAAGAGCGTCTGCCGCGAGCCGGCCGACAAGGTGGTGCTGGCCACCATCCTGCGAGCCGGCATTCCGTTCCACCACGGCTTTCTGTCATACTTCGACCATGCCGAGAACGCTTTCGTGAGCGCATACCGGCGTTACAGGGAAAAGGGCGACACGTTCGATGTGCTCGTCGAGTACCTCGCCTCGCCCTCTCTCGAGGGAAAGACTCTTGTTCTGGTGGACCCTATGCTCGCCACGGGCAGCTCGATGGAACTGGCCTACAAGGCGCTTCTCTCCAAAGGAACGCCGGCACGGATCCATGTGGCCTCGGTGGTGGCGTCCATCCCGGGAGTGGAATACGTGAAGAGACATTTCCCGGCCGACATTACTACGCTATGGTGCGGCGCGATCGATGCCGAGGTTAATGCGCACAGCTACATAGTGCCCGGTCTGGGCGATGCCGGCGATCTCGCCTACGGCATAAAGGAATGAACCGCGCGGCGCCATGAGGCTGGAGCAAATCGACATACTCGACTTCAAGAATATCCGCGAGGCAAGGCTGGAATTCTCCCCGGGCGTGAACTGTCTGCTCGGGCTGAACGGCATGGGCAAGAGCAATCTGCTCGAGGCCATCCATTTTCTGAGCATGGCCCGCCCGATGCAGTCCATGCCTGAGTCGGCGCTGATACGCCACGGCGAGCCGGCCCTTATGGTGAAGGGGACATACGTGATGGACTCGGGGGCGGAGGAGACCGTGAGCTGCGGAATCATTCGTGGCAAGGGGAAGACTTTGCGTCGCAATGACAAGGAGTACGACCGCATCTCGGAGCATATCGGCAGGTTTCCGGTCGTATCGGTGATTCCGGGTGACAGCGAGCTCGTAAGCGGCGGCGGCGAACAGCGGCGGCGGCTTCTCGATATGGTGATCTCGCAGGCCGACCCCTCCTATCTATCCAGGCTCATACGCTATAACAAGAGCCTTGAGAGCCGCAACAAGATGCTGCGTGCCGGAGTAAACGACAGGGTCCTCTACGAGGCCGTCGAGGCCGGACTGGCTGAGACGGCGACGGCGATACACCGCGCGCGACAGCAATGGACCAGTACGATAAGACCGGTTTTCGAATCTTACTATACGAGAATTTCCGGCGGTATGGAGACCGCATCTCTCTCCTACAAAAGCGTGCTCAACGACAAGACCATGCAGGAAGCGCTCGATGCCGAAAGAAGCCGGGACCTCGCGCTCGGTTTCACTTCTGCCGGTATCCATCGCGACGACCTCCTGACCCGTCTCGACGAATGGAGCATGCGGAGGCTCGGAAGCCAGGGTCAGGTGAAGACCTTCACCATCGCTCTGAGACTTGCGATCTTCTCTTACCTCAAGCAGACCGGCGGAATCACTCCGGTGTTGCTGCTCGATGACATCTTCGACAAGCTCGATTCCACGCGCGTGGCCCGCATCATGAACGAGGTGAGCCAGGGAGAAGGCTTCGGCCAGATATTCATCACCGACACAAACCGCGAGCACCTTGACGAGACCGTGGCGGGGATCGACCCCTCCCGCAGACGTCTGTTCGAGGTGAGCGACGGCGAATTCCGGACAATCTCGCTGCCATGAAGCGTCAGAACGAGGAGTCGCTCGGCGACGTGCTGCGCCGCACTATCGAGGAGAACGGAATGACAGCGCGCCTTGACGAGACCCGCGCAGCTTCTCTCTGGCCCGGGATTGTCGGCCCCGCGATTGCCGCGGCCTCTTCCCGTCCCATGGTAAAGGATGGAATGATGACCGTGCGTGTCGTTTCCGCACCTCTCCGGCAGGAACTGACCATGAACCGATCGCATCTGATAGAGATAATCAACCGCACATTAGGCAGGAATGTGATTTCAGACATACGTTTTATCGGTTAGCCGCCTGCCCGGCTCAATACCGATAGCTGTAAGACAAACAACAACTGTAATGGATCCAAATTCGATACCGGACATAAGACTATTCAGGCATTCAGTGCCGGCGCAGTTGCGCTTCAACGACATCGACATCCTCGGACACCTGAACAATACCGTATATTTCTCTTTTTACGACACCGGGAAGGCTTACTTCTTCAATTCCATCATGGAGGGTGGAATCGAGTGGCGCACCGTGGAAACCGTTATCGCCAACGTTGACTGCGCCTATCTGCATCCGATCTTTTTCGGGGAGGAGATAGAGGTGCTCACCAGATGCAAGGAAATCCACGAGAAGAGTTTCGTGCTCCAGCAGCTTATGGTTGAAAAAATGTCGGGAGCCGTCAAGTCGGCATGCGAGACTGTGATGGTGAGCTTCGACCCGCACCGGCAGGTGTCGGAACCGATTCCGGAACGCTGGCGCAAGGCTCTGGAAGAGTCCATGCGGTGGCCCGGGGTACAAACTGAAACAGCAGACAAACTTTAAGATTACCATGAAAGAAGACATAAAGAAGCTGATGGCCGGCATCGTGGAGCGCGAGGCCGACGCATTGCGGAATATTCCGGTTACGGATGCATACGCCGATGCAATCGACCTTATAGTGGAGCATGTGGGGCGCCGCGGCGGCAAACTTGTCACTTCCGGCATGGGGAAAGCCGGCCAGATAGCCATGAATATCGCCACCACTTTCTCCAGCACCGGCACGCCGGCGGTATTTCTTCACCCCTCGGAGGCTCAGCACGGCGACCTCGGGGTGATGCAGCCGGACGATCTGCTGCTGCTGCTCTCCAACTCCGGTAAGACAAGAGAGATAGTTGAACTCGTGGAACTTGCCCGGGCAATGAACCCGGATGTCCCGGTCATTGTTATTACAGGTGACGGTGACAGCCTTCTGGCAAGGGAGGGCAATGTCACTCTGCTCACCGGCGGTGCGCCCGAGGTGTGCCCGCTCGGCCTGACGCCCACCACATCCACCACCATGATGACCGTGATGGGCGATGTGCTTGTGGTCGGCACCATGCGCGAGATAGGTTTCAGCCGTGAGGAGTATGCCAAGCGCCATCACGGCGGATATCTCGGCCAGAAGTCGCGCCGCTGACAGGAGTGCCGCCGCAAGACGGAGGATAACCGGCTATAAAATTGTAAAATAACTCAAAAAGATATGACTCTAAACGAACTCCCGTTCGATCCCCAGGGAATCGACAAAAAAAGCGAGGATGCTGCAATCATCCATGAAGTGCTCGAGATGCGGAAAGAGACCGAAGCCCTTTTCGCAGAGGAAAAATACACTGAGGCCCTCAGGCGCACCGTGGATGCCCTGCGCAGGATCAGAGAGGCCTCCGATTACACCCATAGGGAGTTCCGTGCTTTGCTCGTGGGACTGCTCTTCGATCTGTCGGAGATCCATTTCATGCTGAAAGACTACAAGCAGAGCGAGAAGGAACTCGACACGCTGTTCAAGGTGCTCGGAAACCTGATCAAGGAGGACAGCGAGCGATTCGGCAAATACCATCTGCTCGCCATGGATCTCTCCACAAGGATATTGCGCTCGCGCCGCAAGACACTCGAACTTCTCGCAAAGCAGCAGATCAACACCGGGATGCTCTATGACAAGGTCAATTCCGGAGTCGCCGCAGCCACCGACAAACTCGTGGAGTCGCTCAGAAAGGCGGCCGAGATGATGGCTTCCACCGGCGACTACCATGCCGCCGTGAAGTTCTATGCCGAGGCCATAAAGATCGCCAAGAAACGCGCCGGCAAGGTGACGCGTCGCGAGGTGAGGATGACCGTGGAGATGGCCGCGGTGATGATGAGAAGCAAGTCGGAGTCGGCACGTGCCCGGCGCCTGCTAAATGCCATCCTTCCCCATGCCATCGCACTTGAGGCTCTGGAACTCGAGCAGGAGATTCTTGCCATGATCGAGACTATCGACAGCAATCTGGTACATGACTCGACATGGAAAAATTTCCTCGACAAGGTGCAGCGCTCCGCCCGTTCGGCCATGCGCAAAATCAAGAAAGAGGAGTCGGCCGGAGAGAATGAGATGGAAAGCGATGCCGGGGAAGCCGATGGGGATACTGAAAAAACAGATAAAAAATAAAGGCTGAAAACCAACCTGTAAATCTGAATCTTATGTCGACAGTACTGAATACAGACGGCGCAGAACTTGAAATCCCCCGGATAGTCGATCCAGGGGATTTCAAATGCGCTGTCTTCACTGCGGAATGGAATCCGCAGGTTACCGGAGCTTTGCGCGACGGAGCTCTCGATGTGCTCCGCAGTGCCGGTGTCCGCGAGGAGAACATTTATTCGCGGGATGTCCCGGGCACAGTCGAACTGGTCAATGCCGCGGCCATGGCACTCGATTGTATGCCTGAAGTCAAGGCAGTGATTGTGATTGGCTGCGTCATCAGAGGCGATACGCCTCATTTCGACTATGTATGTCAGATCGCGGCGCAGGGTGCCGCAATGCTGAACGCCCGCGGAAAGGCTCCCGTGATATTCGGAGTGCTTACCGTCGAGAATCTGCAGCAGGCTCTCGACCGGGCCGGAGGCTCGCTTGGCAACAAGGGTGCAGAGGCGGCTGTGGCGGCCATACGCATGGCCAATCTCCACGCCACCTCTTCTTACGCTATGCCCTGACGGCCTCAGCCGCCGCAGCATCCGCTGTCGCAACCACCATTGTCGCAGCTGCCTCCGCCGCAACCGCCGTGGCAGCCGCCGCAACCTCCCGCGGGATGTATGTCGTCGGGAGTGGCTTTGCGCACTTTTACGATCTCGCCGTCGTAGCGTACCGTCATCCCGGCGAAAGGGTGATTGAAGTCCATGCGGATTTTTTTGTCGCCGATCTCAAGGACCGTGCCTATCACGCGATAGCCCTCGGCAGTCATCATAGGAAGCACCGCTCCCGGTTTTACCTCTTCGGCAAGCTCGCCTTCGCGCAGGAAGATGTCTTTGTCGAGTTCTATAACGTCATCCTTGCGGCGCGGACCGAAAGCCGCCTCGGGAGGAAGGATGGTTTCGAAACGGTCTCCCGTTTTTAGGCCCTCCATGGCCTGGACCAGACCGGGAACCACTTCTGTCGAGGCGCCGCAGACCATCATGTCGGGGTGTTCCCGGGTGGCCTCGAACAGCAGGGAGCCGTCTTCCTCGTTGTATAACCGGTAGGCATATTCCACATACATGCCCGGCTCTACGGCAAGAGCCTTCTCGTTTTCACTTTTGCTCATTATGATAATAGTTTAGATTACGTGGTATTGGTTTTCCCGCGGGATATCCTGCGGTGATGCCTTCATCGGTCCCGTTCTCACACCATCCGGTTATTGCGCGGGAAGGTCGTCGGCGTTTTCCTCAACTTCGGGGAGGGTGTCCGTAACGATATCATCGTCTGTCTCAAGGATTTCCGGATGCTTGAGCTCGTACTGTTTCTGGGGAATCTCCACATTGAAGTAAAATCCCTTGGCCGATTTGTCGCGTTTCCGGGTGTCGTTCTCGTCGGGACGCACCGTGAGATAGTCGGTACCCGGTTCGATGAACTGCGCGTCGGTGGCTTCGTAGCCGAGAAGCTGGACCATGTCGTACTCATGCATCGGGTAGACCACGTACCATGCGTTCTCCACATCCTCTCCGGTGCCGGTGCTCTTTATGGCGCCCAACAGATGCTCGAGCCTGTATTCCCATATCTTGGCGCGCATGTCTTTGCGGCGCTCCTTGAGCACATGGACCAGAAACGACATCTGCCGGAGGTCCAGCGGATTGTCTTCGAGGGTGAGTTGCGCGTATTTGATGATGGTGTCGATTTCCTCGCGCGTGTGTGTCGGTTTGGCGCGGAGGTCGTCGGTTTTTCCGGAATAGGGCGACACACGGTAAGGGTCGTAATCCTCCTGGAACATGTAGCCGAGGTAGAAATTGCGGAACTCCTCCGAGGTCATGGTGGTATCGTTGATCTCGTATTTCGCCTTCAGACGCGGGAAATAATATGGACTCTCCGGGTCGAGGGTGGCCTTGCGGATTGCCTCGAGGTCGGGCTTTTCCACTTTGATCTTGCGTTTGCTTCCTGCATTGTCGTCGCGCTGTAGCGACGCTCCGGCCAGAGGGAGGAGAGTCAGCAGGAAGGCTGACAGGGATATGGTGATTCTCTTCAGGTATTTCATAGGGCGCTCACGTTGTAGACTGCCACGGCGAGCACGATGGCCACGCCGATCTGCATGACAGTTATGGCCGCAGGGAATCCCTTGGCCAGAAGATATTGGAAGAAATGGCCCGATCCGATGCCTACAGGACGTCCGTCGGGTGTCCGCGAGTAGATAAGGAATCCGAAGAAGATTCCCGCGACGGTGCCTGAGATCATCGAGGTGTAGAGGATGCCGATGCTTGTGGTGAACGAGCAGGCGAGCAGACCCACGGCCATTCCGGCCAGTGCGCCGCCGGCGATGTAACCCATGCCTCGGGTCTGACGGCGGACCGCTTCCGGCTGAAGATACGACACAAGCGTCACCACCACCGTCATGCAGAGCCATGCGGTGAGGATCGTGCCGTTCACCGGCAGTATGTGGTAGCCGTCGCGCGAAGCGAGACTGATCGCCCCGAGTCCCAGCCATGACAGCACCGGGGCTATTCCCTGGCGCCCCATGAGCATCCGGATGGAGGCGGCCCACAACAGGCAACTCAATATTATCAGAAAAACGGCCATATACCTTTACAACGTCTGAAACTCTTTTTTTATTTAGAACGATTCCGATAAAAACGGATATCTGTCTATCTGGACGCCGGTTCCTCCGGGATTTCCGCCGGTTCCTGCTTCGGATTTCCGGTAGGACGGTTCAGTTCCGGATAGCTCACGCGGGAGTGGTAGATGGTGGCCAGACGCTTCTTGAACGTGTCTTTCACCACTTCCACATCCCTGAAACTTATCGGCGATTCGGAATAGAGCCCATCGCTCTGCTGAGCATCGATTATCTTGTCCACAAGAGAGTTGATCGATGCGGGGGAATAATCCTTAAGACTTCTGGAAGCCGCTTCCACGGCGTCGGCCATCATCAGTACTGTGGTCTCTTTCGATTGCGGGTTCGGTCCCGGATACATGAAATTCGCCTTGTCGATTGTCTTGTCCGGGTTGGCGTTGACCGCGGTGTTGTAGAAGTAGCGTGTCAGGCTCCGTCCATGGTGCTCGGTGATGAAGCTGCGTATGAAGGTCGGGATTTTGGCATGCTGCGCGATGCTTACCCCGGCCGATACGTGTGATATGATCTTACGGGCACTTGTTTCCGGATCGAGGCCCTGATGGGGATTGACGCCGTGTTGGTTCTCGGTGAAGAAGATGGGACTCTCCAGTTTTCCGACATCATGGTAGAGGGCTCCGGTCCGTACCAGCTGGGTGTTGGCACCGATGGCGCGCGCCGCTTCGGCGGCGAGGGTGGACACCTGCATGGAATGCTGGAATGTACCCGGAGCTTCCTGCGCGAGACGGCGCAGCAGCGGATTGTTGATATCGGACAGCTCCACGAGAGTCACCGTGGAGGTGAAGCCGTAGATTTTTTCGACTACGAGCACGAGGATATAGGCGAACGAGAGCACCACTGCGTTGATGGCGAAGGCTCCGATGGTGCGCCATTCGAAGTGGGCGAGGTTGCCGTCGGATAGGAGCCGGATGGCGGTGTAGGCCATGCAGTAGGCTATAAATGTGAAGAGAGCGGTGCGCAGAAGCTGCGAGCGCTGACTCAGGATGTTGATGCTGAATGCGGCGGTAAGTCCCGCAGCCAGTTCGAGGAATATGAACTGGAAAGGGTAGACCGACACGAGAGCGCATATCATCACTGTCACCACCAGCGAGAAAATCGCCGTCCGGGAGTCGAAGAAGACGAGTATCACCACGGGCACCATCGCGTAGGGAACGAAGTAAGGACCGTTGGCGAAATATTCGAACATCAACACCGAGAATATCACGAAAAGCGTGATGAAAGTCATCAGAAACGCCATCTTTTTGTCGGATTCGTAGAAGACCGGCCGGTAGATGGAAAGGAACACGAACAGTCCGGTGAAGCAGATGAGCAGATAGAGTGCCTGTCCCACCATGAAGTAGGTGGACTCATGCTCGGTGTTGCTGTTCGTATCGAGCATGTCGAGGTATGTGTTGAGATTGGTGAAAATCTGCGGGGTGACAATCTCGCCTCTGTCCACGATCCGCTGTCCTTTCTTGATCACTCCGAGGGCACCGTTGACGGTGAGAAGTTCCTGTTCGAGAAACTTCACGTTGACTGCCGTGTCGGGCACTATGTTGGGGGATAGCACGGCATTGAGGGCCATCGCCCCCTTGGTGTCGGCAAGACGGTTGGTTGTGCTGTTACGCGATTTGTGCCGGCTGTTGAAGACGGAGTCGATGTATTCGAAGGCCTTGGCCGGCGAAAGCATTTCGGAACCGTCGATTGTCGCCAGGGTGCTGGCGCCGTTTTCCGACGATTCCACTCTCAGTTTGCCTCCCGTACGGTTATTTATGCGCTCATACAGGTCCGACGACACCACGCCGCGTGCGTATACCTCCGCGAGAAGCGAGGCGAGCTCGCCGGATTCGGCAGGGGTGAGTTCGCCGGCCACGGCATTGCGGAAGCGGGTGATTCCGGAAGTCTGGACAGAATTGTCGCGTTTCACAAAGGGGACGAACGACGCGTCGATGCTGTCGCGCATCACGCGCGCCGACGCCGAGTCGCGGAGCACCGGCATATCGAACTCGGCCGTCAGCAGCGGATATCGCCACGGCTGGTTCTGCTCGTAGGAGTACGACTGATGGTCATCGTGAGGCAGAAGCCACAGTATGATTATGGTGGAGCCGAGGATCAGTCCCAGGCGTATCAACAATTTCTTTTTTAGATATTTCATGAGATTCTCTGTGCCGATTTGATTCCCTTGATGTCTTTGAGTGCCTGACAGATGCGGTCTGCCATGGCAGTGCTGTCCACCTGCACTGTCACTTCGCAGTGGAACACTTCCTGGCGGGCGTTGATGCTCATACTCCTGATGTTGAGCGCCAGCTTGCCGGAGAGGGCGGCGATGATGTCCTCCAGCACTCCTTGCCGGTCGATTCCCTCAGCGGCTATGACCACGGTGAAACGCTCGGCGATCTCTCCCCATCGCGTTGCCACCAGACGCGGGCCATAGCTGCTCTTTAGTCGCATGGCGTTGCTGCAGCTCACCTTGTGCAGCACGACCTGCTCATCGCTGTTGACAAATCCGAGGACATCGTCGCCCGGAATCGGATTGCAGCAGGGCTGCACCAGATAGTTCGGTTTCTCCAGGTCTGGATGCAGGACGTAGACCTCCTTGCGGTTGATCGGCGTCGGTGCCTCCTCTTCCTGCCGGACACCGCTGTTTTTTCCGTCATCCTTCTTTGAGGAGAAGGGGTTGCGGAGCAGTTTCTTTATGATCGAGGATCTTCCCTTGTAGATATCTCTCATCTCTTCGGGAGAGAGTGATATTTCGTCGCAGGCTATATGGTAGTAGAGGTCTTCGTCGGAGGTTATTCCGTAATGGTCGCGGATGGTCTTGAGAAGTTTCTGTGAGTTTTTCAGGTTCTCTTTTGCAAGGAATTCGTTGAAAAGATTCCGTCCGTGGGCCGCCAGCAGACGGCGGTCCTTGCGCAGTGCGGTTCGGATATGGTTCTGAGCCTTGGCCGTATGGCAGAATTCCATCCATTCCGGTTGAGGTGTCTGAGTCTCCGAGGTGATGATCTCCACCTGATCGCCGCTTTCGAGTTTGTGTGCCAGAGGCACCAGCTTGTGCGCGATCTTGCCGGCGATGCAGTGTCTTCCGAGTTGGGTGTGGATTTCAAAGGCGAAATCAAGCACGGTCGCGCCTGTCGGCAGGATGATCAGGTCTCCTTTGGGGGTGAACACATATATCTCCGAGGAGAAGAGATTCAGCTTGATGGTGTCCAGGAAGTCTATGGCGTTAGGCTCTGGATTGGCCAGGATGTCCTTGATGGTATTCATCCATTTGTCCAGTTCAGTGTCGTCATCATGCTCGCCGGTCTTGTACTTCCAGTGGGCGGCATAGCCGAGTTCGGCAATCACATCCATCTTCCGGCTTCGTATCTGGACCTCGATCCATTTTCCGTCAGGTCCCATGGCCGTCAGGTGCAGTGCGCGGTAGCCGTTGGCTTTCGGGGTGCTGGTCCAGTCGCGCAGCCGGTCCGGGTGAACCTTGTGGCCGTCGGAGAAAAAAGTATATATTTCCCAGCATCTCACACGCTCCTTTTCATCGTTGTCATTCTCGAAGATGACGCGGACGGCGTAGATGTCATATATTTCTTCAAAGGGTACTTTCTTGGTCTCCATCTTGTTGTAGATGGAGTAGGCACTTTTCACACGCGCCTTTATTTCGTATTTGTAGCCGGCGGCGTCAAGACGGGCACGCACAGGGGCCACGAATTCCTCAACTATCTTGTCGCGGTATTTCTCGCTCTCGGAGATTTTTGCCATGATTTCGGCATACTTCTGTGGATGCTCGTATTTAAAAGCGAGGTCCTCGAGCTCCAGCTTTATATTGAAGAGTCCCAGACGGTGGGCGAGGGGCGCGTAGACGTAGAGGGTCTCGCCGGCAATCTTGAACTGCTTCTCCGGACGCATCGAGCCTAAGGTCCGCATGTTGTGGAGGCGGTCAGCCATCTTGATGAGCACCACCCGGATGTCGGTACTCATCGACAGCAGGAGCTTGCGGAAATTTTCTGCCTGCAAGGAGGCTTTGTCACCGAATATTCCTCCCGAAATCTTTGTCAGGCCCTCCACGATTGAAGCTATCTTGGGGCCGAAATTTGCCTCGATATCCTCGCGCGTATATTCCGTATCCTCCACCACGTCATGGAGCAGGGCAGCACATATCGAGGTTGACCCCAGTCCTAATTCCGAAATCACGATCTGCGCCACGGCAATGGGATGCAGTATATACGGCTCGCCGCTGCGGCGGCGAACTCCCTTGTGGGCCTCCTTGGCGAAGTGGTAGGCCCGCTCTATGATTTCAACTTTCTTGCGATGGTTGCTCGCAAGATAGGCCGACAGCACGTTTTGAAATGCCTTTTCCACCATTTGCTCCTCTTCGGCGGAGTCGGGCTGCATAACGGTTGTGACTTTCTCAGGTTGCTTCATGCGATGATATTTATCGGAATCTACAAAATTAAGAAAATGTATCAAAGAATCAAAATATTAACCGCGAAAAATAAAAAAGCCGGTCCATCTCACGATGCTCCGGACTCTTTCCCGCTTCAGTCCGACCGCGGACGGGACTTATGCCGCGCGCCGCGTTACGTCGGTCTTGGCGGACGATAGAAATTACTAATGTATATAACCCAAAATTTAGACAATGAAGTTTCCAAGGTATCGATAAGGCCTCGTTGAACAAATTAAGTCATGAAAAAAGTATCTTAAAGGCTTCATGTCATATTGTTGGCGGTTTGTGCCGCCGCTGGTTATATATTCTATGTCAGCAACATCGAAACGGTAATATTTATGCAAATATTAGTCTACAAAAGTTAAATAATATTACATAACGGATTAGTCCTTGCAGATTTTAATCCACAAGGACTGTATTGATAGATCATCTCGGCCTATTACTTTCGGAGGGAGCCTGCGATCAGTTCGGCGGCGTAGTCGGCGGCTACCGAGGTGCCGAGGCGGCGCTGCATGTTGCGGTAGCCTTGTATCTGCCAGTCGCGGCGGGGGGAAGGCTGCAGCAGCGGCGACAGTTCGCGCGAGATGGCGTCGGCGGTGCAGCGATGCACCAGAAGCTCGGGAACCACTGCGTTCCCGACAATCAGATTCGGCAGCGACACATACTTGACTTTCAGCAGACGTTCCATTATTTTATAAGAGATCTTCATTCCGTTGGCGCGGTAAACCACCACCTGCGGCGTGCCGATTATCGCCGCCTCGAGAGTGGCCGTACCCGAAGTGACTACCGCTGCCTGTGAATATTTCAACAGCGTGGGCGTGCATCCGAAGGCCACCTTCAGCCCCGGGTCCTGGGCGATCTCTCTGTAGAACTTCTCCGGGACAGACGGCGCGGCACCAACAACATACTGGAACTCCGGATAGCGCTTTGCCGCATCGATCATCAGCGGCAGATTGTTGCGGATCTCACCCCGGCGGGATCCGGGAAGCAACGCGATGATCGGCTTGCCGCCGTCAAGGCCCTGACGCTCGAGAAAATGCCGTTTGGGAGGGATATGTCCCAGCGTGTAGGCTATTTCCTGAACGGAAGGATTGCCCACATACGTCACGTTGTAATTATGCTTCTTGTAGAACGAGACCTCGAACGGCAGAATAGAGTACATCCTGTCGACATACTTCCTGATCTTCCTGACGCGATATTCCTTCCAGGCCCAGACTTTGGGCGATATGAAGTAATGTACGGGAATGCCGAGCTTATGGGCGTAAGAGGCAAGCGTGAGATTGAAGCCCGGATAGTCCACAAGCACAAGGGCGTCGGGACGATATTCGCGCAGCAAAGCCCGGGCTTTGCAGAGATTCAAGGCAAGTTTGGGAAGTTTGCGGAATACTTCGCTGAATCCCATCACGTTCATCTCCGAATAGTGCAGGTCGGGATTCCTGCGGGCCTCGCGGGCCATCAGATCCCCTCCGAAGAAGCGGAATTCGGCTTCTCCGTCATAGTCTTTTATCGCTTTTATAAGGTTTGAGGCGTGCAGATCCCCGGAAGCCTCGCCCGCTATCAATACGTATTTCATGCCGTTACAACTGAATGATACCCATGATTGAAAAAATGCAGGATTGGGTACTGTATAATGTCCGCCTTGGGAGAGTTCTAAAATATTTAGGGTTACAGAGCGTTTTTCCTTTATATGGGAAAAATGCGACACATTCTTTTGACACTTGCCGCCCTGATAGGTTTAATCACGTCGGGATGTATAAACGACGCCATATCGACGTCTCCATCCGATGTGCTTACTTTCTCTCGCGACACGGTCAACTTCGATACGGTGTTTACGGATCTGAAGACACCCACCGCCCGGCTTGTGGTGGCCAACAGGGCCTCCAAGGGGATTGTGGTCTCCTCCATCCGCTTCGCGAGGCCTGAGACTGAATTCCGCGTCAACGTCGACGGTGTGAGCGGCATGGAGTTCCGCGACGTGGAGATCCGTGCCAGAGACTCGATCTATGTCTTCATAGAATGCAAGCTCCCGGAGACGGCATCGAAAGAGCCGGCGCTCACGGAGGACAATCTCGAGTTTGTCACCAACGGCGTGAAACAGACCGTCCGGGTGGAGGCTTACGGCCAGAATGTGGTCAGGCTCCGCGACCACGTGTTTGCCGAAGGAGAGCGGCTCACCGCCGAACTGCCTTATGTGGTCTTTGGGGAGGCGACGGTGCCGGAGGGAGTCACACTCGGCGTTGATCCCGGGGCGAAAGTCCTTTTCCACGACGGAGCCCATCTTCTTGTCAAGGGTAAAATAGAGGCCGTGGGGACCTCCGGAAAGATGATCGACATGCGGGGAGACCGCCTCGACAATGTGCTTCCGGACGTGGGCTACGATATCCTTGCCGGTCAGTGGCGCGGCATAACAATCGCACCTGAGTCGTTCGACAACCGGCTCGAATACGTCGACATGCGTTCCACTACCGACGGTCTGCGCGTGGATTCATGCGCAGACACATCCCGGAGCAAACTTATGGTTCGCAACTCATGGCTGCACAATTCGCAGTCGACAGTCCTCGAGTCGCTGTATGCCCGCGTCGACGCCTACGGAGTGTGTTTTTCGGAAGCCGCCGGGCCGGTGGTGCGTCTTGTGGGGGGCGAACATACGTTCAACCAGTGTACCATAGCCAACAACTATCTCTTCTCTGCCATCTACGGCCCGCTGCTCAGTCTGGGCCACTGTCTGCCCGAAGATGCCCTCGACTGCGGACTTCCTCTGATGCGGGCCCGTTTCTCCAACTCCATAATATATGGCCTTTCCGGCGACATCAATACCGGCGACCTGACCGGCTCAGATGTCTGTTTCGACTATGTGTCGTTCAAGTCGACCGGGTCAAACGACGATTGGTTCAGGAATTGTATGTGGGAGACCGATCCGATGTTTCTGACCGACCGGCCCGAGTACTATTTCAACTACAGGCTCAAGCCTGATTCTCCGGTTATTTCTGCCGGAAATCCGGATCTGGTGGCTCCGGAATCGGTCGTGGATATGGATGGTCTCGACCGCCTTTCGTTCGGAACTCCCTCACTCGGGGCATATCAGTTCGATCCTTCTGCGCCGCTGCCCGACATTGATAATCAATAGGAATTAAAAAAGATTTTGCGAATCGGACGGAATTTCGTAACTTTGTGGATTAACGGCTTAGTGCCATCCGAAATTACCAACGCGGCTTCGGGCCGTCCTGTATCAGATGAAGATAATTCACAGAGAGGGCACAGGGGTGCTCCTAATGCTTAGCATGGTGCTGCTGGCTCTGGGCGTGCCGGTATGGCTGTTCATGCGCCCGGTAGTGGTGCCGATCGTGCTCACCGCAATTGCGGTGACGCTCTATCTGCTTGTATTCAACTTTTTCCGATGCCCGCACCGCGTCTATCGCGGCGAGCGGGAGAACCATGTGGTGAGCTCGGTCGACGGGAAGGTAGTGGCCATCGAGCGGGTGATGGAGGATGAATTCCTCCGCCGTGAGGCCATGATGCTCTCGGTGTTCATGTCGCCGCTCAATGTCCATGCCAACTGGTTTCCGGTGGACGGTACGGTGGAATACGTGCGTCATCACAACGGCCGGTTCCTTTCGGCATATCTGCCGAAGGCGAGCAGTGAGAACGAGCGGAGCACCATTGGAATCCGGATGGACAACGGGCGTAGGCTGACAGTGCGCCAGATCGCCGGCGCGATGGCCCGCAGAATCGTGACGTATGCCTGTAAAAACGAGCGAGCCGACATCGATGACCATCTCGGATTCATCAAGTTCGGCTCCAGAGTGGACCTTTACCTTCCGCTCGACTCCGAAATACTTGTCAGAATCGGCGATGAAGTCAGCGGAGGTGTCACTCCGGTGGCGATTGTAGGTCCGGAGAAAAAATCTTGATGGATAGCATATCGACATGAATGCAATTGTAAAAAATATACCGAACGGGATCACTTGTCTCAATCTCGTCGCGGGCGTGATGGCGGTGATATGCGCCTTCGGCGGCCGCGACGCGCTGTGGGGACTCGATGGCTTTGCCTGGGCCTGGATTTTCATCGGCATCGCGGCAGTTGCCGATTTTCTCGACGGATTCGCTGCCCGCACCCTGCACGCCTATTCCAATCTTGGAAAGGAGCTTGACTCGCTCTGCGACCTTGTAAGCTTCGGCGTAGCCCCGGCGATGATAATGTTCAATTGTATGGAGGCCGTCGGCTCCTCGGAATGGGTGCGGTGGCTCGTGCCGCTTATTCCAGTGGCGGGAGCGCTGCGTCTGGCCAGGTTCAACATCGACACCCGCCAGACCACAGATTTCATCGGCCTTCCCATCCCCGCGAACGCCATCTTCTGGATCGGATACTCTTCCCTCTGTCTCGAGGGTACCGAATTTCTCGCCGAATGGTATTGGTTTGCGGCAATCTTGATTCTGGAAAGCTGGCTTATGGTTTCCCCTGTGCGACTTTTCTCCCTCAAGTTCAAGACGTGGGGATGGAAGGGTAACCAGTGGCGCTGGATGATAATCATCACCGCCCCGGTGCTGGTTTTCTGTATGGGAGTCTCCGGGCTGCTCTGGCTTATCGTGGCGTATCTTCTCTATGGCCTGTTCGCCATGAGGAAATAAATCTTTTCCACGATATTATTCGTTACTAAGAAACAACTCTTTTCTCAAAAATACCATAAATGGGAATATTTCTGATATTTCTTATTATATTGGTCCTTCTGTGGCCATATATAGTGCGTCTGCTGCGCAGATACATGGCCGGAAAGGCTGAGGATATGATGCGCCGGATGGCCGGCATGCCCTCCCGCAAGGAGGAGCGTCGGCGCGCGCGTCGCGGAACCGACGCCTCTTCCGGAAGCCGCGGAAACGGTTTCCACACTGGGAGCCGCAGACACCGCGCTCCCTCGCAGGATGCTGCCGCCATAATGAAAGATGTGGCCGAAGATGTGGAATTCACCGAAATACGTGAATTCGAGTCGGAAAGCATACTCGAGGAGTCGGATGCCCGGCGCTCCAGACGGATTTATCGCGAGGAGCAGGTATCCGATGCCGAATACACCGAGATCCACGCCAAACGAGCTAAATAAGATATGACTACACTATATGTAAGCGACCTGGACGGAACTCTCCTACAGCCCGACGCCCGTCTTTCCGACACCACCGTCGAAATCCTTAACCGCGAGATTGCGGCCGGGAAACTCTTTACGGTGGCGACGGCCCGTACGCCGGCGACAGTCGCTCCGATTCTTGAGCGCGTGGACATGCGCCTTCCGGCAATCGTGATGACCGGGGCCGCACTATGGGATACCCGCACGCGCCGATACTCCCGCGTTGTCTACATGGATCCGCAGGCGGCCGGAGAGCTGGTGGAGGTATATCGCGCCACACAGACTCCTACCTTCCTGTATACCCTGGTCGACGACATGATCCATATCTATCATATCGGGCCCCTTTCCGAACTCGAGAGGGATTTTATCAACGAGCGCGTCGGAAACCGGTTCAAGGTGCTGCATATCCCCGAGGACGGAAATTCCATACTCCCGGCGCGGCTCGACCATGTGGTTCTTTTCTACGGGATGCAGCCCGACCGCAAGGCAAGGGAGGCGTATGAACGGATCCGCGAGGTGAGGGGAATCCGACCGCAATTCTATCATGACATCTTCGGAGAGGAGATCGGCATTATCGAGGCGTTTTCCGACAAGGCCACCAAGGCCGAGGCCATGAGGGCTGTCGCCGCGCGGTATGGCGCGGACAGGACAGTGGCGTTCGGGGACAATGTCAACGACCTTCCCATGATGCTCGCCGCTGACCATGCCGTGGCCGTGGCAAATGCCCTGCAGGAGGTGAAAGAGGCCGCCGACGAAGTGATCGGAACCAATGTCTCAGATGCCGTGGCGAATTATATTGCAGGTTGCGGCGTGCCGCAGGAGGAGGCTTCCCGATGAAATTCACGCAGACAGACCGCCAGAACTCGGGGAAATTTATCCTGATAGCAGTGTCGGCTGTCGCGGTGATAGCCTTTCTGCTGATTTCAAACAATCTCGTAAAGCAGCTCGGTATCCAGGAACGGGAAAGAATGGATATCTGGGCGCAGGCCACCGAGCGTCTCGCCAAGGCCAATGTCGATTCCGACTTCGAGTTCCTGCTCGGGATAATTTCCCAGAACAACTCCATTCCTGTGCTCATAAGCGATACCGGCATGAATATATCGGAATTCAGAAATTTCGACCTGCCTGACAACGAGGATGCCGACAAATCACTTTTCTCTGAGCTATCGTCCCGCAATCAGGAATATCTCCGCGCAAGGCTCCGCAAGGCATGCGGCAGCGAATCAATTTCCAGGGCCGCCGTCCATAACGACCATTTCATAAAAGTGGAGCTTCTGGGGGGCATCCACCAATACATCTACTATGAGGATTCCCGTGTGCTCCGCAGCCTGAGTCTGTATCCCTACATCCAGATGATGGTGATGCTTATCCTCGCATTCATCCTTTATATAGCCGTGATCTACACCAAGCGGGCGGAACAGAACCGGGTATGGGTCGGCCTCTCCAAGGAGACGGCCCATCAGCTCGGCACGCCGATATCGTCGCTGATGGCGTGGACGGAATACCTTTCCTCGACAGGTACCGACAAAGATATAACCGATGAAATCGACAAGGATGTGAAGCGGCTTTCCACTATCGCCGACCGGTTTTCCAAGATCGGTTCCAGGCCGGAGATGCAGCTCGAATACATCAACGAGACAATCGAGCAGTCGCTCGACTATATGCGGCACCGTGTGTCGGGACGCGTGGAGATAGTGATGCATCTCTCAGACGATGACCATGGCGTGAGGCTATCCAGGCCGCTGCTCGAGTGGGTGATGGAGAATCTTACGAAAAATGCCGTCGATGCCATGCAGGGCGCCGGCCGCATCGACATATCCACCGGTTGCGACAGAAATACGGTGTGGATCGAGGTCCGCGACACCGGAAAGGGTATACCCAGAAAACATTTCAAGACCATATTCCACCCCGGCTACACCACAAAAAAGCGGGGATGGGGACTCGGTCTTACCCTGGTGAAACGCATCATCGAGGAGTATCACGGCGGCAGGATTTTCGTGAAGGATTCCGAAATAGGCAAAGGAACAGTCTTCCGCATCGAACTCCCCGCCTACAGGTAGTTCGACCGGTATATCCCAAATAGTAAATTTTTTGCCTCACTTAGAGAATTTTTTTGTAAATTTGCGCTATGAATATCTCTTACAAGTGGCTTAAGCGCTACATCGACTTCAATCAGGACCCGCGCGGGCTGGCAGCCCTCCTCACGTCCACCGGTCTGGAATGCGACACGGTGGAGGAAGTGGAAAGCATCCGCGGCGGTCTCCGCGGCATCGTAATCGGCAAAGTGCTTACATGCACCGACCATCCCGATTCCGACCATCTACATATCACCACAGTGGATCTCGGCTCGGGAGAGCCGGTGCAGATTGTATGCGGAGCTCCCAACGTGGCTGCCGGACAGACCGTGGTCGTGGCCACGGTAGGGACCATACTCTATGACGGCGACAAGGAGCTTAAAATCAAGAAATCGAAAATAAGAGGCGTGGAATCCTACGGCATGATATGTGCCGAGGATGAAATCGGTCTCGGCACCGGCCACGCCGGAATCATGGTGCTTCCCGACGGTGCTGCGCTTCCCGGCACTCCGGCCGCGGAATATTTCAATGTCAGCAGCGATCACATGCTTGAGGTGGAACTCACGCCGAACCGTGTGGATGCGGCCAGTCATCTCGGTGTGGCCCGCGATATCAAGGCCCGCTGGTGGTGCGACATAGCGCTCGCCGGCGGCGCTGAGGAGTATCCCGGGATAAGCATGCCTCCGGTGGAGGCGTTCGCCGTGGACCGTCCGGAAGGCGCGGTCAAAATAATTATTGAGGACCGTCAGGGTTGTCCCCGGTATTCCGGCGTGACCATCCGCGGCGTCAAGGTGCAGGAGTCGCCCGAGTGGCTGAAAAATCTTCTTTTGGCCGTGGGCCAGCGGCCGGTCAACAATATCGTGGACATAACCAATTTCGTGCTCCTCGGTATCGGCCAGCCTCTTCATTGCTTCGACCTCGCCAAAGTCAAAGGTGAGGAGATAGTGGTACGCACTTGTCCGGCCGGTACGAAATTCACCACCCTCGACGGAGTGGAGCGCGAACTTCATGAATCGGACCTGATGATCTGCGACTCGGAACGCCCGATGTGTATCGCCGGTGTGTTCGGCGGTCTCGATTCAGGCGTCACGGCCGACACCACCTCGGTATTTATTGAAAGCGCATGGTTCAATCCCACCCGTGTGCGTCGCACCGCACGCCGCCACGGCCTCTCCACCGACGCGTCGTTCCGCTATGAGCGTGGAACCGACCCCTCTATAACAACTTATGCCGCCCGTCTGGCCGCAGTCCTCATCAAGGAACTTGCCGGAGGCGAAATTTGCGGCGACGTGACCGACATCTATCCCGAGCCGGTGCTTCCAGTCAGGATGGAATTCTCGCTTGATTATTGTACTCGCCTGATAGGCAAGGAAATTCCCCGCAATGTGGTGGAGACAATCCTGCGGGCTCTTGACTTTGGCGTGGAGTCTGGGGAGGGTACAGACATTCTCCGGCTCTCGGTGCCTACTTACCGCGTGGATGTGACCCGTCCCTGCGACGTGGTGGAGGAAGTGCTCCGCATCTACGGCTACAACAATGTGGAAATAAATACCGAAGCCCATATCAACCTCTCGCAGCGCACCGATGTCGACGAGAGCAACGACCTTCAGCAGATCGTGGCCGAACAGCTTACCGCAAGAGGTTATTCGGAGATTATGAACAATTCTCTCACCGCCGAGTCCTATTATGCCGAATCGGAAGAATTCCCTGCCGAAAGATGTGTCAGGGTGATGAATCCCCTCAGCGGAGATCTCGCGGTGATGCGCCAGACTCTACTCTTCGGAGGTCTCGAGTCCATAGCCCACAATATCAACCGCAAGGCTCCGAACCTGAAATTCTACGAGTTCGGAAATGTCTACAGCTGTAATCCGGAGAAGGAGCAGACGGCCGACCGTCCCCTGGCTCCTTTCAGCGAACGTTTCGAGCTCGCATTGTGGCTGACCGGTGACTACACACCGGCATCCTGGAACGCCAAGGGCGCCCAGGCCACTGTCTATGACATGCGCGCGGCGGTCGACAATATTTTCCGTCGCCTCGGTGTGAATCCGCAGGAACTCAAGGTATCGCAAGGCAGTGACGGGGTGTTCGCCGCACGACTTGACATCGCCACCCGCAGCGGAAAACATGTCGCTTCCCTCGGATTGCTCACCAAAGCATTGCTGAGACGCTTCGACATAGAGCAGCCTGTGGTCTACGCGGTGATTGACTGGAAAGCTCTTTTCCAGATGGCTGTGAAGAGAGTGACTTTCACCGATATACCGCGCACGCAGCATGTGGAGCGGGACCTCGCCCTGCTGGTAGACAAGTCAGTGAAATTCGCCGAAATCGAGTCGGCGATACGTGGTGCCGACAGACGGCTTCTGCGCGAGGTGTCGCTTTTTGACGTCTACGAAGGTAAAAACCTTCCTGAAGGTAAAAAGAGCTATGCTGTCAAGATGAAACTCCAGGATATGGAGAAAACGCTTAACGACAAGCAGATCGACGCAGTGATGGATAAAATCATCAATGCCGTCAGAAATCTCGGCGCGGAGCTCAGATAAGAATACGAAATAACAGAAACAACATAACAATCGAAATTTAGATAATTCCAACAATGGGAAGAGCATTTGAATTCCGCAAGGCGCGAAAACTGAAGCGCTGGGGCAACATGAGCCGCACCTTCACTCGCATAGGCAAGGAAATCACAATCGCCGCCAAGGCCGCCGGACCGGATCCTGACATGAATCCGCGTCTGCGTGTGCTCATGCACAACGCCAAGGCCGCCAACATGCCTAAGGATACCATAGAGAGAGCCATCAAGAAAGCCACCGACAAGGACGCTTCCGACTACAAGGAGATCGTTTACGAAGGATACGGCCCCCACGGAATCGCTATCGTGGTGGAGACCGCCACCGACAATAACCAGCGCACCGTGGCCAATGTCCGCAGCTATTTCAATAAGCACGGCGGTTCGCTCGGCACATCCGGCTCGCTCTCATTCCTGTTCGACCATAAGAGTGTGTTCCACCTCAAGCCCGGCGATGCCGACATGGAGGAACTTGAACTCGACCTCATGGACTTCGACGCCGAAATCGAGGCCGAAGAGGAGGAGTGGATGGTCTACGGAGCTTTCGAGCAGTTCGCCAATATCCAGAAATTCCTTGAGGAGAAGGGTATGGAGATTGTCTCCGCCGAATTCGAGCGTATACCCAACGACTACAAGGATGTCACTCCAGAGCAGCGTGAGGCCGTCGAGAAGCTTCTCGCCCGCATCGAGGATGACGAAGATGTACAGAACGTCTTCCACAACATGAAGGAGGAAGAATGATTCCGGCTTGATTCCGGCTTGTACCCGTTATCGTAGAGAAAGAAACTGCCGTCCCGGTACCATGCAGTGCAGCCGGGACGGTATTTTTTCCATAGCTTTATATAAGACCTAAAATGTTCGGGATATTGCGAAACTTAGTGTTGTTCATTGCTTTGTTGTATTATGCCTTAGCCATGTCAGGAACTCCGGTTGATGAAGGCAAATATTCCATCCTGATTAGGGAGATGACGGCGCTTCCGACTGAAGTTTTGCTCGAGAAGGGTAATAGTGCCGAGGAGGAGAAGGACTATGACAAGGCGCTTGTTATATATATGGTGGTGTGCAACCGTTTCAAAGATGATATGGACGAGGCCGGGCGCGAACAGATTTCTTATGCATATTTCAGGGCCGGATACATGCATTACGAGTGCGGACGCTACTCAAAGGCAATGAAATTTTATCTTGATGGTCTTAAATTGTGCGAATCCACCGAATCAAAAAAGTATGCAGCTGGTTTCTACAAGGACATAGGCATAATCTACAACGCATATCATGACTATGAGCGCGGCATGTATTATCTGAAAAAGGGAGAGGAGGCTCTTCCTGCGTGTCCCGATTCGCTGATGCGCTACAAACTGTGCACAAGTCTGTTTTTCAACAGTCTCGCCCTCAATGACAAAAAGCAGATAGAGGATTCCTATAGGAAATTAAGGTCGGTGAAATCGAAATCCACACCTTTGACTCGTTATATGGAGGTATACACTTCCGGACTGATGGACCTGCAACTCGAAAAATTCGAGGATGCGGCCGCAAAGTTCCTCGCAGCCGCACAAATGGCCGATCGCAATGAAGTGGGTCCACTCTATGAATGCTCCGCCTATGAATGGCTGTACAAGACCCGTTGGCAGCAGGGAAAACCAGACTCCGCCTTCAAGTATATGAATATATGCCGCAATCTCGCAGAGGAACGTGGAATATTGCACAGGTTCACGATAACGTTGCGCGATCTTGCCGAATTCTATGAACATAAGGGTGATATGGCCAGATCGCAGCAATACAAGGCTGAGTATTTCACAGAGATGGACTCTATATTCAACACCCGAGAATTCGACATTGTGAAAAATGGTCTTTCCGAGTATGAGATGGAGAAAGTCGAGACCGAAATCCGCGACCTTCAGGAAAAGGAGGAAAAACGTACAGCAACAATCAGAAGATTGGGATGGATATTGTTGATGATAATCGGAGTATCGGCTGCCCTTGTTGGGTTGATTGTGGTGATTTACCGACAGAAAAAGAATCTTGACAAAAGTTACCGCGACTTGTTCGGCATGTATAATCGTCTTGAGGAAAATCATGAGCGGGCAAGTGTGCAGTACCGCGAATGCCTCGACATGCTTGAACGGAAGGACAGGAAGCGCTATGACAGCAGTAGCCTTACGGATGAGAAGGGTTTGAAATTGATGCGAGAAATCGACAGAATAATGGAAAACACCGAAGAATATTGTCGCGAGGATTTCACTCTTGACTACCTCTGCTCTCTTGTCGATTCGAACACAAGTTATGTCTCACGGATCATAAACAGCCATTATGGAAAAAATTTCAACAGCTTCATCAATGAATACCGCATAAGGGTGGCTTGCCAGAGATTGTCGGACAGGCAATACTCGCGGCAGACAATCGGGGCTATCGGGCAGAGCGTAGGTTTCAGGTCGAACACCACGTTTACCGCTGTGTTCCGGCGAGTCACCGGGATGACTCCGTCAGTGTATCAGAAAATGGTCCGTGAGAATAGAGATGATGACAATCCTGCAGACTGCGAATAAGTACGGATTTATAAATTATGGAATCAACTGTTTGGGGCTAAATGACATATTGGTTAATTTTGCGATATATGACAACTCCATCGCCGATGTTGTTCTCATGCTTGTTTAATCCAAATAACATCGTTTATGAAAAAACTTATTGCCACAATGTCGTTGCTCTCCGCGGCTGCAGTATGGGCCGCAGCCGCCAACTCCTATACGGAACTGCAGTCGGGAGCTAAAATCGCGGGCGCATCGCCCGAAGGCCGCTATGCCGTAGGTTATGATCCGATGCAGTGCGATGCCGGAATGGTGTATCTTAGAAGTTTTATATATGATACGGAAGCCGGGGAACTGGAATGGGTCACGCAGTATGACCTCGACAATCTTTCGAACGGAGGTCAGTTTAATGATGTGTCGGATGCAGGAATGGTAATCGGCACAGCGAAGGATATGGACCATATCGTGACATGGTCTGACCCGATGTTCGGCGACTCGTTCAGCGGGCCTACCGCCGTGGCTGCCTTGTGGAATGGTGGAATCTGTACTTATCTTCCTTACGGAGAACTGGACATCAATCTTTTCTCCAGACCGGAGGACGGGACTTTCGGAGTAGGAGTATCGGGGGACGGCAATGTTGCCGTCGGGTACGCGGCATACGACAATATGGCCGTGATAAAACCGCTGATGTGGAATAAAAATGAAGCAGGACAATGGTCGCTGACTATGTTGCCGATTCCGGAAAATGCAAAAAATATCGCGATAAAGGAGATTTCAGGAGATGGAAGTGTCATAATCGCTTCCGCATACGTGGCCGACAATCCTGCCGTAATATTCTGGAAGGTTGGCGAGGTCGGAATAATCTACGGTCCGGATAAGGAGAATTCTGCGGATTTCATCAACATCCAACCCCTCGGAATCAGCAACAACGGTCGATATGTGGCTATCTCCGTCAATGGAGTGGCGGCTGTTTACGATATGCTTTCGGAAAGCTATCGGATGATAGAAAAATTCGGAGACTGGGACATGGTTTCCCAAATGGTGGCAGTGAGGGATAACGGCGATGTTTATGGTAACTATACCGGCTATCCTGTGAATCATCCGTTCATTTATTCCTATAAGAATGACAAGGCATACGAGCTCGGGTATATTATGAGGCTCGCCCATCCGGACTTTGAAGCCGCCGGCAATTTCGGAAGCGGGTCGGAGGCATGCTTCATAAACGTCTCCAATGACGGTCGCAGATTTGCCGGAAATACAAGCTCATGGAGCGGACCAGGATTTGTGATGGAAATGGAACCCTGCGAGGTGGAGATTCCAGACACTCCGAATATATCTTATGGCTTCTCAAGAGCCATGAATTCCGTTACTCTCCGCTGGAATGCCGGCCAGACAATGTACTCCGGAATGCCGCTTGATTCATATAATCTCTATTGCGGTTCGGAACTGGTGAAATCGATACCGCCGGATGGGCCGGGTTATGAGGTGGTTCTCGAAAACGTAGTTGCCGGATATCCCTCATACTCGATTGAAGCCGTGTACAGGAATACCGATGGAAAGACCGTCGCCTCGCCGAAGTCAGCAGAGGTGAAGGTGGCTGTGGCAGCGGATTTCTCTCTGCCTCTGCGCGAGACATTCGATTACTCTCTCGAAGGAAACTATTGGACCACGACTTCCGATTACGGTACTGTCGGCGATGTGAATCAGACAATTTTCAATCAGGCCGGAGTGGAGAACGGTTCGGGGTTATATTCCTCAATCTCCTCGCGCCGTCCATATTCATTCAGTCTGGTGTCGCGTCCGATGGATGCTTCGGATCATAAATATGTGTCAGTGTCGTTCGGATTCATACGCGCTATCTTCATGGACACGCAGAAACAGAATCTTGAGAATGATACAATAGCGGTTGAGATCTCCACAGATGCCGGCGACACCTGGATCACTTGCGGCAAATGGTCGCTCGACCGGATGTCGGAGGGAAACTGGTGCTTCAAGACTCTCGATATCTCCGACAAGGCGGCAGGCAAGATCTTTTGGCTTAGATGGCACCGTACCGGCGACGGAACCGGTTCTTACATCTCTGGAACAGACAATGTCATGGTCAACATCTCCAATGAGCTTGCCGCTCCGGAGGGACTTCACGGCACACGCCTCGCCACAGGCTCGCTCGGTCTTGTATGGAAAGGTCCGGATAGCCTTTACGGTCTGAACCATATTGGAATGATGCGCCAGTTGAACATGTCGTTCGGTAACGAAGGCAAGGACATTATATGCGCCAACCTATTTGATAAGGATGACCTGGCACCTTTCCAGGGTAAATACATCACTCATGTGAGCGCGCTTGTCAATTACATGTATGGTTACGAGGATAAATCAGGTATCCACGCCAAAGTGGTTGTATTCGAGGGAAATGAAATAGTACGCGAGCAGGATTTCGGAGAACTTGCATACAACGCCTACAATGCGGTGAAACTCGACGAGCCGTTCCTTGTGAAAGGAGATAAGGAAATCAAAGTAGGGGTACGTCTGTACGATTACGATGAATGGCAGTGGCCATGCATAGCTGCGGTAGGCGATGATTATATCCCCGGCAAGTCTGACCTCTATACCGAAGACGGCGGCAAGACATGGGAGAGAGTGTCGGATCTTTACGACAAGGCCGATATCCGGGGGCATGGACGATGGGACATTACTGCCCACCTCGTCGACACCCCGGAAGGTCCGGAGGTTGATTACAGTCTCATGCCGTTTGTTCAGACCGTCTACCGCGACGGAGAACCTCTCAATGTGGCGGCTCTCGACGGCAATGCACGTGGCTTCAGGGATGACGCGCCTGTCGATAATATGCCTTATCAGATATCGGTACAGTCCAAGGAAGGCGCGCACTCTCCGCTGTCAGAAGCCTTTATCCTTTCTCCCTCCGGCGTTTCCTCCCATTCAGGCGAAGCAGGAAAAGTGGTTTACGACCCGGCATCGGCTTCTGTCATATCTTACGATGCACGCAGACTGTGCGCGTTTGATACCGAAGGCAGGCTGGTTGCCATGAGCGAAGGGCAGACTCTGCCGATGGCCGGACTGCCCGCGGGCCTTTATGTGGTGATTGCATCAGGCGATAAGGGTACGGCTCGGGCAAAGCTTATTATCCGCTGATAGCCTGGTCGATAAAAAACATCCGGATCTGTATTCTCCAGCGACATGCCGGGATACAGATCCGGATTGTTTTGTTATGTATAACCATCCCGCCTATGTTAGCTGCAACAATTTGGCTTTATGCATAGCCGTTCCGCCGGCATCATGAAGTTTCTGAGGTAGTTATTTCGGCTGGCAGAAGCTTCGGGCTTGCGCCCTCAGCTTATGGTGCTGAAGGGTGCAAGCCCGAAGTTATTGTGTCACGGTGAGCCGTGAGGCTCACCGGGTCGGTGCGAAAATCAGAGGAGAACTTTAGCGGTGCGGAGGGAACCATCGGCACCGATGGCGCTGATGATGTAGGCTCCGTTGCCGATGCCGGTCTCGATGGTGTCGGATGCGGGGCGGCCGTCATAGATCACGCGGCCGTTGATGTCGCTTACCGTCAGCGAAACTACTTCGCCGTTGATGCGGATCACACCATCCTTGGAGATTGTGACTCCCATGTCTTCTGCCGGATTGAGTGCGATGCCGGCGTTGTCGATCTTGCCGGGAAGCACGTATGAGTAGATAATGACGGGGGTGTCTTCCCAGTAATTTATGGCGCGGCTGATCAGCACGCTCTGGTCACGCGAGCAGATTGTGAATCCCGAGCAGATCACATCCTTGCGGTCGATGGGTTCGAATGTCTCCGGGTCCGTGCCAACGAAGTCGTGTCTCATGTTTTCATTCACCCACTTTGCAGTCTCGGGATTTATATTCTCTACATACTCGATGAAAGGAATTCCGAGAATTGTATTGACATCCGGACTGTATACGATGCCTTCGAGCTGGTCTCTCTTGGTGGCGAAGATTGTTCCGTCTTCTGCAACGAAGGTCATGGAGGCATCCTGCGAGAAGTCGCGAATGAAAATTTCGCCGGTTGTAAGGTCTATTGTGGCCGGAGCGAATGCTTCCTTGTACTGATTCTCCGGATTGCCGGTATCTATGATTTTACGGGCCGACTGCCATGCGGTCTTTCCATCTGCAGAGAGAGAGCCGATGTTGAATTCGAAAGAGAGGCCCGATATCAAAAGTTTATCGAAGGCTGTGTAGAAGGCTATGGCTTTTTCCTCCCATGCTGCATTGGCCTTGATATATTCGTCATAAGCTTCGTCATATCTGGCTTTGCTCTCCTCGCCGAGGAAGTCGTTGACATCGGGATATGAGTTGAAGTCGGGGTTGCTGGATCCTCCATTTTTATTTTCCCATTCTTCCAGGGCTTTCTCGAAGGCCGTTTTTTCTTCAGGGGAGAGGAAATCTTCAGCTTTTGGGGCTGCAGGTCCTTCTCCGGGATCTTGGGGAAGCTCAATATTGTCGGGGTTGACCAGCGACATTGCCGGGAGGGAGTAGGTCCATTCACCGTTGTTGTTGGTATATACGATCGGGTAGTGGATCCTGCCCGAATAGTCTCTGACCTGGCCGAGGACGGTCGAGCCGTCGTCGCTGAGTGCAATAGCGGTGACATACTGGGGCACGCGTCCTGTGATGTCGGTTGTCGGATAGGGAAGCTCGACGGGCTTTCCGAAGTTGCCGTCTTCGCCGCGTATCCAGAGTACGGGAACAGACATGGGGGTCGGATTGTCATCGGTGCTTATACTGGTGAGACCGTTGCCTCCGCATATAATGCGTCCGTCCGGAGTAATGGCGTTGGCGATGTTGCTTGTGCCTTCGACTATGGTGGGCAGCTGATGCCATTCATTGTTTTCGAGATAATATACCGCTCCTGATGAGTAGTCAATATATCCGACCACGGTTCCGTCGTTGGATACTACGTTGCCGTTTCCTACCCCGTAGGCAACTGTTCCTTCTTCATTGCCCTGCCAGGTTTTTTCCTCTCCCGTTTCGAGATTCATCACGATTAAGGTTCCGTAGAACTGACTTACTGCGAATTTACCGTTAGGGGAAACGCTTGTCACCTGATAGTCAGGATACGATTTGGGAGTAAGGGCAGCCACTGCCGGAAGGGTTATGAGAGTGGCCGCTGTTAGTAGTAAATTTCTCATATAGTATTATTTTAATTAATAAAGGAAT
>DERZ01000015.1:0-473 GCA_002361155.1 Porphyromonadaceae bacterium UBA3327
CCTCTCCGAGGTCCGTCCACGCTTGTCTCGTCACTATGATCTGATACCTCTCTCCGAGGTCTGCCCCCGGACGTTGTACTGTACAGTCGGATGGACAGTCAGGTCAGCATATAGTCGGACCATCTCATACCACCTTTAGCTGTCAGATTCTTTAGTTCTTCCTCAAACGATATTCGATTGTGGTGTTCCTTTTGATTCTGTATATATCCAATAACTGTCTGCAAGTCTTCCGGACTTCTGCCGATGGCGAAATATTCCTTTCCCCAACCTTCGAATGCCGGGAATAACCCGGAATCTTTCATCCATTTGCTGCTTTCGCGTTTTATATCGCGCATCACATCCATCAATGCGCAACGAGTATCGAGATCAAATAATATGTGGATATGATTTTCAATACCACCTATCCTGTATAGATGGCAATAAGTGTTGATTACTGCATGAATGGGTACTAATACGTTGCTCATGTTGCAAAT
>DERZ01000015.1:753-34830 GCA_002361155.1 Porphyromonadaceae bacterium UBA3327
TAATACGTTGCTCATGTTGCAAATATAGCGATTCAAAATCGTTGACGCAAATATATCAGATTGGAAAAAGTAAAAAGCAAAATTAGATTACATTCAATGCCAAGTAAACATCTTGGCGAGTCCGGGCGTTGGAAATACAGATAGAAATAATATTATCAAAACACAATGAATACGAATACTATGAATACAGCACCTCTTCAGGGAATCAAGGTGGTCGACTTCACCAATGTGCAGTCCGGCCCTTCGTGTACACAACTTCTTGCATGGCTCGGCGCCGATGTGGTAAAGATCGAGCGTCCCGGTTCGGGCGACGCTACCCGGAACGAAATCCAGTTCGACCCCGACTGCCCGAGCTATTACTTCCTGCAGCTCAACAGCGACAAGAAGTCGCTGACGCTCGATGCAGCGACTCCCGACGGAAAAGCCATTCTCACCAAGCTGATCGAGAACGCCGATGTGTTTATCGAGAACCTGCATCCGGGCGCGATGGACAAACTCGGTTTCAGCTGGGATGAGGTACACAAGATCAATCCCCGCTGCATCTACGCAACCATCAAGGGGTTCCCGGTGAGCTCGAAGTATGCCCACCTCAAGGCCTACGAGCCGGTGGCGCAGGTAACAGCCGGCGCGGCTTCCACAACAGGATGGTGGGAGGGCGACAACAACGTGCCCACGCAGAGCGGCGCCGCCCTCGGTGACTCCAACACCGGAATGCATGTCACCATCGGTATCCTTGCCGCTCTCATGCAGCGCGAGCACACCGGCGAAGGCAGCTTCGTGTACCAGTCGATGCACAACGCATGCCTAAACCTCTGCCGTATCAAGACCCGCGACCAGCTGACCCTCGACAAACTTGGATACCTGACACAGTTCCCGCAGTATCCGGACCAGAAATTCCCCGACTTCGTTCCCCGTTCCGGCAATCAGGAGGGTTCCGGCGTGCTCGGATGGACCTACAAATGCAAAGGCTGGGAGAGCGACCCAAATGCATACGTCTACATAATCTTCCAGCGCGGAAAGAAGGACTTTGAACTCGCCTGCAAGGCATTCGGCTTCGAGGACTGGCTCACCAACCCCGACTTCAACACCGCCGACGCGCGTGACCGCCACAAACAGCAGCTTATAGCCCGTGTCGAGGAATGGACCGTCAGCAAGGACAAGTTCGAGGTGACCGAGATGCTTTCGAAGGCGGGTGTCCCCGTGGCTCCGGTGCTCAACACCAAGGAGATCATGGAGGACGAAAGCCTCTACGACGGCAATACCCTCGTGAAGATCAACCAGGGAGGCAAGGTCGGCGAGTTTGTGACCGTGGGAGTTCCCTTCACCCTCAGCAATTATCAGCCTGTCTACGGTCCGTGCCCCGAACTGGGAGGAAACACGGCTGAAGTGCTCAGCGGACTCGGTTACACCGACGAGCAGATAGCCACGTTCGCAAAGAACGGTACCACAGCCCCGCTTCCCGACGGAAAAATGTAATTATTAAAGGAATTGAACTATGGAAAACAAAGATAACAAGGCAGGAGGGTGCGCGTGTGGCGCACCCCGGCCTGCCCCTCAATATCCCGACCAGGTGACCGGCATGTATGTTCTTGCCCGCGCTCTGCGCATGGTAGGGGTCGACACGATGTATGGCCTTGTGGGCATACCGGTCACAGAAGTTGCATATATCGCACAGGAGCAGGGCATACGATTCGTGAGTTTCCGTCATGAGCAGAATGCCGGCATGGCGGCGCAGACCCACGGTTTCCTCACCGGCAAGCCCGGAGTGTTGCTTACAGTCTCCTCGCTTGGATTTCTTAACGGGCTGACAGCAACTGCCAATGCCACCGTCAACTGCTATCCGATGATTCAGATATCCGGCTCGAGTGTGCGTGAACCCATCGACCTCGACCAGGGGACCTACGAGGGCCTCGACCAGTTGGCGATTGCCAGACCGCTTGTGAAGGCTGCTTACCGCGTCAATAATGTCGAGGATATCCCGACAGCTGTGGTGCGCGCCTTCCGCGCTGCTGTAAGCGGACGCCCCGGCGGCGTCTACCTCGACATAACTACACCCTGCCTTGGGCAGGTCATCGACATGTCGCGCGCCGAGGAACTCCTCTATACTCCCGTGGATCCATGTCCTGCCATGCCGCCGGCTCCGGAGGCCATTGACCGTGCGATGCAGCTGATAGCCTCGGCGAAGCGCCCGGCATTCATCATCGGCAAAGGTGCGGCCTACGCCCGGGTCGAGGAGCAGATGAAGAGCCTTGTGGAGAAGACAGGAATCCCGTATCTCCCCATGTCCATGGCCAAAGGCCTTCTCCCCGACAACGGACCGCTGTCGGCCATATCATGCCGCTCTATGGTGATGGAGCAGGCCGATGTTGTGGTCCTTGTCGGAGCTCGTCTCAACTGGCTGCTGTCGCGGGGCCAGGGCAAATGGAGCAAAACTGTGAAGTTTGTCCAGCTCGACATCGATCCTCGCGAGATCGATTGTAACCGGCCTATCGCGGCGCCCGTGGTCGGCGACCTCCGTTCCGCACTTGACGCAATGCTCGCGCGGCTCGACAGCTATAAGATGAGCGTCGATCCCGAATGGATCAAGGCGATACAGACGCATACCGCGAGCGCCAACGAGAAATTTGCCGCACGTCTCAAGGAGAACGCGGCTGCCATGCCGATGAACCACTGGTCGGCCCTTTCTGCGATAAAACCGATAATAGAGTCCAATCCCGATGTGATTCTCATAAATGAAGGAGCCAATACACTCGACGACACCCGCGACGCTATCGACATGTCGATGCCTCGTCACCGCGTGGACTGCGCCACATGGGCCATCATGGGCATGGGCATGGGTTCGGCTGTCGGCGCCGCCGTCTCCACCGGCAAGAGTGTCGTCGCCATAGAGGGTGATTCCGCTTTCGGGTTCTCCGGCATGGAATTCTCCACTATCTGCCGCTTCAAGCTGCCGGTTACCGTGGTGATTTTCAATAACGGAGGTATCTACAACGGAGTAGGCGAGAACCTCGGCAAGGATGGTGATCCAGCTCCCACCACGCTCGACATCAACGCCCGCTACGATAAGCTCGGAGATGCTTTCGGAGCCGACACCTATTATGTGAAGACTCCAGCCGAACTTTCCGACGCGCTCAAGGCCGCCATCGCATCGAAGCGCCCGGCGCTGATCGATGTCCAGCTTGCCGCCGATGCCGGCAAGGAGTCGGGGCATATCGGATATCTCAATCCGGCCCCTCTCCAAACAATAATCGTTTAGTAACCAGTCGCCACGGCCGGCTTCCAGCGCCCGTCAACGGATCCCGGAAGCCGGCTGCAGGCGATAAACCGCTTTTATTATGGTACATATAATCCTATATTCCATCGTCCCTATTCTGGTGATCATGTTGCTCGGTTATTATTCCGGGAAAACGGGTGCGTTTTCCGGGGACAACGCCAGGGTTCTCAACAAGGTGGTGCTGAACTACGCTCTTCCCGCGGCCCTCTTCCTTTCCATCGTGAAGGCCAACCGCGAGATGCTGGCTGTCGATCTCAAGCTGACCCTCATTTCCTGTGTGGTTCTGATCGGCTGCTTCATGCTTGTATATCTCGTTTACCGCTATATGTACCGGGACACGATGCAGGAGTCGGCCATATCGGCGCTGATCAGCGGTTCCCCGACAATCGGATTTCTCGGTTTCGCGGTGCTTCAGCCGATCTTCAGCGACTCCGCTTCCGTAGGGCTGGTAATAGCAATAGTCGCGATCGAAGTCAACGCAATAGGAATTCCGCTCGGTCTCGCTCTCTTCAACACGGGGGAGGCGCGTGCCCGGGAGAAAGCCGCGGCCGGAACCGGCCTGACCGTAAAGAAGCCCAATCCCTGGGCTCCGGTCGGAAAGGCTCTGATGGAGCCGGTGGCATGGGCTCCGATCCTTGCCGTGATTCTCGTGCTCTGCGGTCTCAAATGGCCGTCGTATCTTGATCCGAGTTTTCAGCTTATTATCGGAGCCAATTCCTCGATAGCTGTGTTTGCCGCCGGTATAACCCTCTCGTCGGTCAGGATCAACATCAACGGCCAGGCGGTGATGGGTTCGGTCCTCAAGCTGATTGTGATGCCCCTGCTCATACTCATAGCGGGAATCATATTCAGGATGGATCCGCTCAACCTCAAGATGCTGGTTGTCTGCGCCGCTCTTCCTCCCGCATTCTCCGGAATCATAATCGCAAGCCAGAAAAACTGTTACGTGGCAACCGGAACATCGTCGCTCGCCCTCTCGACCATTCTCTTCATGGGCTTCTGTCCGCTCTGGATATGGATCACCGACGAGAGCCTGCGCTGGTTCCATCTGGTCTGACCTCTAACTTCTAATTTCTAAAAGTACAATACAATGGATACATCATATCTGGATAAATACAACGACGCGCTCAATAAGCAGCGGCTGCAGCTTGAGAGCTACATCTCCACCCACACAGGCTCTGTGCCGGTGCCCACGGAGACATCGGAGGTGAAGACAGGGAAAAAGAATTTTCTGACCGACAGCGGCTGGGTATTCATCGTCCTGGGTGCCGCGGCTTTGGTGGCCGGACTGGTGGTCAAGACGGAGGGGCTATGGATTGCGGGTGCAATCGCCGCGGTTTCGGGAATCTATTGCCTTGTCAAGGGACGGCAGCAACTCCGCCGAGAGGCCTTCGCCGGCGTGGTCGACGACATCGTCGGCTCTGTCAACGGAATTGTGGCGGATGTGAGCAAGACCTGGACCGAATTTGTCAGCAGCCAGAATGAGTCGCTGCGCCGCGACATTGTAACCGATGACGATACCACCGCAGGGAAAGTGGCGGCATTGGGCAAAGTGACCGATACCGCATGGTATCATGTGGATATGGATAAAATCCGCGGTACGCTCATGTCGGCTGCCGGAAAGGAGAATCTCGCCACGCTTCACAGCTGTCTGCCGAAACTCGGCAAAATCCTGACTGAATCCCTCGACAGCGCCGCCCATGCACAAAGCGACATCTATGACCGCCTGAAAGCGTGACACCGACATTTTTACTATCAGCAGATCAATATCTGCCGGTATCATACATATCAAGTCCCTGCGGGTCACAGACAGGCAGGGACTTGATTGTTAAAATGCAGTTGGATTGATATACTGCGGATGTTTTTTGTTATCGGCGACGGCGGCGTACCGACTTGCTTGCCCCGGAGTTCGGCTGGTCGCTTGAGCCTGAGGAGAGTTTGGGCTTGGCGGCACGTTTCTTCTTCGCTTTCGCAGCTGAACGTTTCTTTGTTCTCGGATTGCTCTTGCGTACGGTTCTGTCATCGGCGTCATCCTCGCTTACCACAGTGCGCTCTGGGATGGTATCGGCTTCCGCCGCAGCGCGTTTGAGTGCCTCCTCCTTGTCTTTTTGGGCGAGATATTCTTCACGTGTCGGAACCCAGAGGTCTTTACCGTAGTTTTTCAAGCGGTTGTCTATGCTGTCCTGGGCGCGGGCCAGATCATCCGGATCGGGGAACATCTGCATCATCGAGAGGTTACGCAGGTTGCGGGTCTTATAGATGTCGCCGTCGTACATGCCGAGATTGAAATAGTCATCGATACTGTACTGGGGAAGATTGTTGTCGTCACTGAGGAACACATACTGCTGGGCGAGCCAGGGACGCAATGCGTCGTATTTCACCCAGAACATCGGATATTTCGCCTCGCCGCCGAAGTCTCCGACGCGGTTCAGGACCGGACAGATGGCCTCAACGCGTGTCTTCATCCGGTTGCTGCGGCGGTCGAATTCCCATTTTTCCAGGATATAGTAATTAAGCACCTGGCCTGTCGGCACATCGGCCTCTTCGATCTCGTACTTCGGGTTGCGCTCTGTAGAGCCCTTCCCAGGCTGGTAATAGATGCCGAAGCGGTCCAGCATCTCGGCGATGTTGACCTTGTACTGGTCGGTGAAGACCTCGCGACCGTCAAGATACTCGTATGCCGGCACCTTGCCGTCGACCACCAGTCCCAGAATGATGCGGAACAGATTCTGCTGCCCGTCGATCACATCCTCCGGGAAATAGAGCGGGGTGTTTTCCGGCTTGGTAAGGTCCAGCTGACGGTAGATCTCACGCATATACGAGAGGTCGGCCTCATGGGCGTTCTTCTGTTCGTAGAACCCCTGCATGCGGTCCGTCACGCCGGGCCGTTCGGTTTCTTTTTTCTTGTCGCGGTCGCTGCGGCGGCGTACACCTCCGGCATTCTCCACCTGCGCGAAAGCCCCGATGCCGATGGCGGCAAGGGCTCCCATTATGAATATTTTACGAAATATCTTCATTTCACTTAATTTTCACCAATTCCAAATCCAAAATTCCCCGTTCAAAATCAGTTAAGCGCTACTTCCATAGGCGAGATGTCGCGGGTGATCCCGTCCGGTCCCTTGGCTTTCACTCCGGAGATAAAGAAGCTTTTTCCGGCTTTCAGGCGCTTGAACTGCTCGCGCTGGCGCGCCGAGAACCGGCTCCCCTCCGAGAGTTCAGGAATAGCGTTCCCCATCTGGTCGAAGAAGACAGTGGAGAAGGACACCACCTGGTATGTAACGTTCAGAATATCGTCGTCGATGGCTGCTCCGAGACCGTCGGCCGCCATGAGCGCGGCTTTGGAGATTCGTTTCGGCGCACCCTTGTAATGCACGGTGTTGCCTGCGGCGTCCTTGACCGCGAGGTATGGGGTAGGGTCCGGCAACTTGCGTACGCGGAAAGTCATCGAGCCTACCTGCTGCGAGCGCCCGTCGAGCGTGGCCGTCACCGAAATTACCGCCTCGGTGCCCACTTTCCCGGGGAGTGCCACCCAGTGGTCGCCGTTGCGGGAGAGCGAGCCGTTGGTCATGGTCGCGTTCACCGCTGTCATCGGCACTCCGGGCACTGAGATACTTATCGGGTTGCTGATGCCGGCGTAAAGCACGTTCATCATCGTCGGGGAGATGGTGGCCATAGGTTCCATCACAGTATAGCTCGACTTGAAGGGACGCCTGTCGACCGAGCCATCGCCGCGTGCCACTTCTATATAGCCCGAAAAATCATGGGTTCCCACCGAGCCGGCCACAAACTCATATTTTCCGTCAGGGTTGTTGAGCCGCGCGCCGTTCACATAGATTGAGGGCCGCTGTGTGGTGTCGATGGCTGCCAGCACTATGTCGGCGGAGTACCTGCCGCCGCGCATTATCATGTTGGATACAGGTATGACGTAGGCATTCAGCTCATTGACGCGTACGTCGCCGATATCCACATTGGTGATCAGCGCGCCGAGCGCCTCAGACTCCGCGTTGCGGATGTCGTTCTGCAGCTTGGTGAGCAAAGTCACGGCCGCTACGGCCGGCATGTTGTCGAACATTTTCTGTTCCCACGACGTGGCGCCTACAGTCCCGGGAGTGTCGCGTACCGTAGTGGAAAGCATCTCCACCACTGCCTTGCGTTTGGCCGGGTCCGGAATCAGCTTCACCACATATTCGCGGAAAGCGTCGACATCCTTGCGGAGTTTCTCGCCGCGGCGCGTGGCCGGATTGAGCATGGTCACCGATGCCGCTTCGAGGTCGTCGTTGTTGCGTATGGCGTGGTAGTCTCCGTCGGCTCCGTCGGCCTTTCTGGCGATGGCGGTCTTCAGAGCCTCGATCTCGTCATAGACAGAGCCGGAGCGCTTGCGCAGTTCCGCGCCTTTCTCGTACCACTGGCCTGCCTTCTCCGGATTCTTCCGGTAAAGGCCCTCCAGATACTCGAACTGCACGGTATTGCGCTTCGACATATTGAGATTAGTCTGGTGGATCCCCTCCTGCACCTGGCTGAAGCCGTTGAGCACGTCGCTCGACACATTGAGCGCCAGCATAGCCGTCAGCACTATGTACATAAGGTTGATCATCCTCTGGCGCGGCGACATGCGCGCCACGTTATTTCCACCTCCTGCCATTTCTTATCTTAGGAATTATGTTTAGACTCCTCGAAGGGATTGACGCCGCCTGCTGCCGCGCCTCCCATCATGGGATTGGCCATATTGATGGTCATGGCCGTGATCATCTTCTCGTAGACGGAGTTGAGCTGCTTCATGTAGCGGGCCATTTTCTCGGTTTCCTCGCAGTAGCGCGAGCTTTCGTTGGCGGCCTTGTCGTACATGTCGCGTATGTCCTTGAGACCGCGGTTGACACGGTCGATGCTCTCAAGCTGCGAGGAGATGCTCTTGAGCTGTATCTCGTAGATGGTGTTGAGTCCGGCGATGTTCCGGTTCAGGTCCTCCATCTGTCCTACGTAGCCCTGCGAGTTTGCGGAGATGTTTTCCGAGTTGAGGGTGATGGCCTGATAGGACTGCAGCAGGGTCTGCGTCACCTGGTTGAGGGCCTCGGTGGTCTCGTTGAGCCTTCCCATCTGTTCGGAAATGCCTTGCATCTGTTCCAGATAGGTCTTTGTGGCGTCGGCCATCTCCTCGGCGTTGTCGAGCTGTTCCTGGCCAGGAATTACCCCGGGGATGCCGGTGATGAATGTGCCGGCGGAACCTCCCGGCGTGCCGGCGGTGGCGTTATATTCCGCGAGCGCTCCGGTGTCTTCTCCGGCCGGCGCACCATGGGCGCCGCTGATCACCACGCCTCCTCCTCCGGTGAAGTCTGGCCGGTCCTCCGGATTCTTCGAGTCGAGCACCGGAAACACATCCTCCCACGCGTATTCCTTGGGAGGACGGTCGAAAGCCGTGAGGATAAACATCGCGATCTCAGTGCCCATACCGATGCAGAGCAGAGTGCTTCCTCCGGGAAGGTGCAGAATTTTGAATAGCGCTCCCCAGATCACGATCGCCGCTCCGATCGAGTAGGCGAAGTTGAAAAAACGCTGTCCTTTCTCGCCGTGAAGAAAGCGTTCGATGCCGTTGGCGTATTTGCGTATCTTGACCATTTCGTTATCTTCTTATCTGCTTGTTATTTTCTTTTTTTGGTTCCACGTGCGAAACCTATCTGCGAGCGCACGTTGCGGAATCCGATGTAGGAGCGCTGCTCATTCTGGTATTCCCACATGCGGAGGTCGGCGCGGATGTTGCGTGCGGCGTCTTTCCAGGATCCTCCGCGCACTATCTTCCGTTTCATCTTGTACGGGTCCTCCTTGGCGGCATCGTAGCGGTATTCAGGATTGAGGTCCGAAGTGAGCCGGTCGATGCTCTCTGTGTAGGCTGTGGAGGTCCATTCCGACACGTTTCCCGACATGTCGTAGAGTCCGAAGTCGTTGGGGCGGAATGTACCTACCGGTGAAGTTATCACATGGCCGTCGCGTACGAAGTCTCCCTCCATCGGCTTGAAGTTGGCATAGAAGCATCCCCGTTCGTCCATCGGGAGAGTCTCCTCCCAGGGATAGGCGCTCTCGGAGTTGCCGGCGCGGGCGGCATATTCCCATTCAGCCTCTGTCGGGAGGCGGTAGGGCTCGATGTAGATACCCTCCTTGCCGAGCGAGCGGCGGAGGAATTCGGTACGCCAGTTGGAGAAGGCGTTGGCCTGCTCCCAGCTTACTCCCACCACCGGATAGTTGTTGTAGCCGGCGTGTGCGAAATACATTCTGGTGTAAGGCTCGTTGTAGGCGTTCTCGAAATCGTTGATCCACGCCGTGGTATCCGGGTAGACGTTCACGATGTAGGTGTTCAGGAAATCGAAGTCTCCGGTAAGGGGACGTGTCACGGTCTCGCGCACTATCAGGCCCTCGTCGTTGAAATAGGCGGTATCCTTCGAGATTATCGGAAGTTCGTCGGAGACGGGGAGGTCAGTATTGTATTCTCTTGCTGCGGGATCGATCCGGTTTCTGCGTTTAGCGGCTGCCGTATGGTTGTAGATCTCATAGCGGTAGTTCATCTGCGTGGGGTCGAGCTCGCGCTGGCCAGTGATGGGATTGGTGCGGTATACGCTCTCGATGGCGCGCTGTTCGTCCTCATTGGCGTTTCGCCATGGTATTGGCCTGGACCAGTCGAGATAGGGCTTGATGGGGTTTCCCTCTCTGTCCTCCTCGATCTTGAAGGCCTCGTTGCCTCCGAATGCCGGGTCGGCGAGACGCTCGCGGATGATCGAGTCGCGCACCCAGAACACGAACTGCTTGTATTTCGAGTTGGTGACTTCAGTCTCGTCCATCCAGAAGGAGTCGATGCTGACACCACGCGCGCTTTTACGGATGCCGGCCACGGAGTCATCGGCCGCCGGACCCATGGCTATGGAGCCGCGGTCCACGAGCACCATGCCGTAGGGGACGGGCTCGGCGAACGATGCTCCGCCCACTCCGGTGACCTCGCCGCCGCTTTTGCCGCCGCGCGCGCCGGCGCAGGAGGAGAGGATCCCGACGGTCACCGTAACGGCGCACAGCAGTACCGCCGCCGTCCGGAGCTTCATGTCTCGGGTATATGTTTTTGCTGATTTCATCATCTGTATCATTGTCGCTACATTATTCGAATGGAACGGTGTTTATTCTTGTTTTTCTCTCCGAAGTTGAGCTTTATCATGTAGCCTGCCACTATCTCGTGGCTCCCCGAAGAGGCCCTGTTGATGGCAGAGGTCGAGTAATCGTAGGAATAGCCCAGGAAAAAGTTCTTGAATTCGGCCGATATCATGGCGCTCACGGCGTCTTTATATCTGTAGCCCAATCCGAAAGAGAGGAATTTATTGAATGTGGCCCGCATCGTCACCTCTGCCGAAAAACGGGAGAAATCGGTGCGTACCAGCATTGACGGCTGCAATGAGAATAACGAGTTTTTGATTGGAATATTGCCGTCGGCGGTAAAATAGAACTGCCGTGGAAGCGTGGTCTCGTACTGTGCGTTTTCGGTCTCCTGGGCGGTCTCTTTGGTGAGCTCTACTGTCGGACTGAGGATGTGGAGACACGACACGCCTACGTTGAAATACCGGTGGGAATATGAGATCCCCGCCGAGATGTCGAACGCGTTTCCGGCCACATCCTGTGTCGGGATGGCTTCGTCGGCGGGAGAGTGGAAGTCGTCCCCTTCCGGAATATAGACTTCTGAGCCGAGGAATTTCGAATTGTAGTATGCCGGCTGGAGACCGACACTCCACACTCCCTTGAGGAAGCGGAACTTATAGCTCACCTGCGCGTTGACAGAGAGGTTCTGGAAGAGTCCGAGAGACTCTTGTGCCACGTTGACGCCAACGCCCAGACGACTCTTCTTGCCGAGTTTCACCGGCATGTCGGCGGCTCCCATGAAACTACGGGGAGCGTTCTCGATGCCGATCCACTGCAGACGCGCGCCGCCACGGATGCGGATGAAGTCAACCTGCCCGGTATATGCCGGATTGTAATAGGTTGGCACCGCCCAGTACTGTGTGAACTGAACATCGCTCTGGGCCCTGGCCCCCGCCCACGTCATCATTGCCGTGAGAAGGGCTACGGTCCGGATCAGGAGGTTGGTTGGCTTCATCGTGCGGAATGCTCTGTCGCTGCTATGCGGGGTCAAAATCATTCGAAGTAGAAATTGATTATCACCATGTTGCTTCTCACTTTCGACAGACTCTGCGTGATCTTGTATGTTTCCGGATCGTCCTCGAGGTCAGGGCGTTTGTGGCGCAGTATGTCGGTGAGCCCGAAGCAGAATTTCACCTCGGGGATAAGTTTGAAGAAGGGGAGATAGAAATCGCACCCGAGTCCGATGGTGAGGTAGGCGTCGGCGGTGTTGAACTGCAGAAAGCTCGACTGGCGTTTGCTGACGTCGAACACACCCATTCCGCCGAGTGTCACGTATGGACGGGAGTTGAAATAGCGGTCTCCCGATACCTTGAGGTCGAGCGGGAGCATCACATAGACACTTTTTATGTCTTGTGTGGCTTTGGTTCCGGAGCGTGCGTCGATGAAATGGACGTTCTTGCTGCCGAACGACATGCCGGGTGAGAATCGCAGGTTGAAATATCGGTGAAGGCGCAGGTCGGCGAGGACATTGACATTTATGCCCGGGGCCCATGCGGGGACTTCGGCGAACCACTGCTGGCCGTCGGGGGTCTCGTAGCCGTTGTGCGTGAATTTCAGGTCCTGAAGACTCATTCCTATGGAGAATCCGAGGTGGAGCCGTTTCTGGTCGGCGTACGGGCGGTTGAGTATCTTGTCGCCGGGGCGCGCCATAGCCGGGAAGGTCGCGCCGAACAGAGCGGCCGCGGCAAGCAGCGCCGCGAGTACGAGCCGGCATCTTCCGCCCTTTCCTGATATGTTCCCCTTGTTCGGTCCCATCTGCCTTATTTCTCTTTTTTAGTCTTGTATTAAACGCTCGCGCGTCCCTTTTTATTATTCAGTATGCCTGGATGCGTTTGCTTGCCGGAACTATAGAAAATGTTATAATATTTGTTATTATCCGAAAAAAATTATATATTTGTGGAAATTATCATTTTGGGATTTTTCAGATGATAAGTGTCAAAAGTCTAACCTTAAAAATGTAGCAGATGAGAAGATTGGTCATGATTGTAACACTCCTTGTTTCTATGGGAGCGTTTTATGCGATGTCGCAAAGCCTCGAGCCCAAGTGGGCGGGTTCTGTTTCTCTTATAGTTGTCGATGGGGATTCGATAGCTGTTCCGGCTGAGAAGGCTAATGTTAAAGTAAAGACCGCCAACTCGGTTGGCCGGTTGCTTGTAGGTATAGGCAACACAACGAGCAAAGTGGTCGTGGCGGGTCCGTCATCAACAACTCAACTCAAGGCGGACGCCCCTGTGCTCATATTGGTAAAGTGTAAAGACAATGAGACTGACCCGATGTCATTCATACAGGTTGTCAAGTTCGATGAGAAAAAGAAAGAGCGTGTCACTGAACTTGCCAACGTGAACTGGGTTGGTAATGTATCGGAAGGCAACATGAAACTTATGCCTTATGAGGCGGAATCATACGGAAAGAGTTCATATCTGCTGAAAATGGAGCCGGTGGCGGGAGAATATGGTGTGCGTATTCTCAATCCGAATGAAAAAGATGAGAAAGTGACAATTTTCCATTGCTTTGGAGTGCGCTGACCGGATTCCGGATAAATCGGATAGCTTCCGCCGCGAGGATAATATCCGCGCGGCGGTTTGGCGTTGAATATGTACCATACACAAATTACGATATGGAATATGGAAAATGAAATCAGGATGATGGAGTGGGGCAGACTTATCTGCGACAAGAGGCTCGGTATGGAGGAATATCATGACGAGCGTCATCACACCCGCTCCGATTTCCAGCGCGACTATGACAGGCTGATATTCTCCTCACCCTTCAGGAGGTTGCAGAACAAGACGCAGGTGTTCCCGCTGCCGGGCAGCGTGTTCGTACATAACCGCCTGACACATAGTCTTGAGGTTTCTTCGGTGGGACGCTCGCTTGCCAATGAGATCGCCATACGCCTCAGCGGTAAATACACTGACCGCGACATACTCCGCAAGCTTGCGGATATACGTGACATAGTAGCTGCCGCCTGTCTCTGCCACGACATGGGCAATCCCCCTTTCGGACATGGCGGAGAGAAAACCATTTCCGCCTTCTTCAGCGAGGGAGCCGGACGCAAGTTCCGCGACATGCTTACGGAACGCCAGTGGGCCGATCTGATCAACTTCGAGGGGAACGCCAATTCATTCCGCCTCCTTACCCACGAGTTCAAGGGACGTCGACGCGGCGGAATGGCCATGACCTACAGTACGCTCGCTTCTATCGTGAAGTATCCGTACTCTTCCCTTCACTCAGGAAGCAAAGGAAAGTTCGGATTTTTTGAGAGCGAAGAGGAAATCTACCGCCGGGTGGCCGCACAGCTTGGCATTCCGGAACTCTCGCCGGGCATTTTCGCGCGACATCCGCTCGTCTACATCATGGAGGCCGCCGACGATATCTGCTATCAGATAATGGACCTCGAGGATGCCCACAAGCTGAAAATAGTATCGCTCAGTGAAGTGAGCGGACTTCTGCTCGACTTCTTTCCTGCCGGACGCCGCCCCCGCATAGAGCGTTCGATGGGGCGCCTTGACGATCCGAACGAGAAGATAGGTTATCTCCGCTCGATTGTTATAGGAGAAATGGTGGAGAGTTGCGCTGAAGTGTTTTTCGCTGCCGAGGAGTCTGTTTTGCGGGGAGATTGCCGACAGGGGCTCATTGCCGGAATGGACGCGCGTCTGCGCGACGCATACGCCGCATGCGCCGAGGTGGCGGCCAACCGGATTTATTGCGCGCCGGATGTCGTCAATATCGAACTGGCCGGTAATCATATAATAACCAGTCTGATGGAGGCGCTTGCCGAGGCGGTGACAAATCCTGACAGAAATTATTCGCGGCTCCTCCTCAACGCGGTGCCGCGTCAGTACGACACCCGCGCCGAGTCGCTCTACGGTCGTCTCCAGAGCGTGCTCGACCATATCTCGGGCATGACCGACGTATATGCGCTCGACCTTTACCGAAAATTAAACGGACACAGCCTCCCGGCTGTCTGATACGAATAGACACAAATTGAAATGAAGAAGAGGATATTGATGATGATTATCGCCGCGTTCGTCTGCTGTACGGCCATCGCGGCGCGTCCCGTCTCTCCCGAAGAGATGCCCAACGTCCAGGTGACTGACCGCAGCCAGTATGTCTCCGATCCTGCAGGCCTTCTCTCCGCGGAAACGAAGTCGATTGTCAACAGGCGACTTTCCGACCTGCGGCGAAGCACTACTGCCGAGGTGGTGGTGGCGCTGCCTCCCGACATCGGCGACGAGACTATCCAGCAATGGAGCGAACGTCTTTTTTCCCTCTGGAAGATAGGCAAAAGCGACAAGGACAATGGCGCGTTGCTGGTGATTGCCCCCGGGCAGAGGCGCGCGTTCATAACCGTTGGCTACGGCATGGAGGGCGTGCTGACCGACATAGCGTGCACTGAAATCGTACGAAAGACGGTGATTCCCAATATGCGCGGGAACGACATCAATGCCGCCGTGGACCAGGCTACCGCCCTCATGGCTTCGGCGATTTCCGATCCGGCGGTGGCCGGCGAGCTCCGCAGTGCCGAATCCGACAATGTCGGCGGCCAGGTGAAGGCAATCGACAGCGACGCTCTCTGGACGCTGTTGTATTTTGTGGTCGGCGTAGCTCTGTTGATCGGTTTCGTGCTTATGATATCCGACATCCGCTCCACGCGCAGACTCGACCGTTACGGCAAAGCGCAGTACTGGCGCAAGCGCATTCCACTCTATCTCGCAGTCGCGGTCGTGTCGGCCGGCTCCGGATCGATCTTCCTGCTGATCGCCTTCCTTGCCTATCGGCGCAACCGTCTCGGGCGTGTGCGTTGCGACAGCTGCGGCGCTAAGATGAAACGTCTCGGAGAGGAGGAGGACAATCAGCTTCTTTCCGACTCCCAGGACCTTGAGGAGAGACTCAATACCGTTGACTACGATGTTTGGGAATGTTCTAAATGCGGGTCAGTAAAACGTTTTGCCTACCGGTCAGGTCAGAAGAAATACACCGAATGCCCCAACTGTCATACAGTGGCCTACGGACTGACGGAAGACAATATACTTGTTCCTCCAACAGTCCGCCAAGACGGTACCGGCGAACGTGTGTATGAATGTAAATACTGCCGGTACCGCAATTCCAGGCGTTACCGCATCCCGCGCAAGGATGACGGCGCGCTTGCCGCGGCGGTTATCGGCGCGGCTATAGGTGCATCGTCCGGTCGCGGCGGAGGTTTAGGCAGTGGCGGCTTCGGCGGCGGTTTCGGAGGAGGATCCACTGGCGGCGGCGGAGGAGGCGGCAGCTGGTAGAGTGCGTTCTGATATTTTTTTTGCAGTGTGTCATAACATTTGCCGCCGAATGAGGTTATAAAGAAAACACAGGTAAATGTAATAATAACACAGGTAAAAGATGAACAGAAATTATATGAGATGGGGAGCGCTTCTGCTGGCGCTTCCTCTGCTGGCAGCTTGCGGCGGAAAGAAAGGTAATGAGGAGGTCGGGACGTCGGGGAAGATACTTAAGTTCGAGTCGTACACTTACGATATGGTGGCCCGGTGCACGGACGATTCCGCCGAGTATGCTCCCGGTTCGAATCTTGTGCGGTTTTCCGGCGAGGGTGTTCTCCCGAGCGATATCGGAGACAATGATATCCGCATACTGAGGGATTCGCTTATGAAGCTTTCCCATATCGTCTATGAGGACGAGTATTCTCCTGCCCCGAATCTTCCTGAGGGAATGGTAGTGACGGAACTCAATCCCGACACCACGCAGGCTTGCGGATATGTCTACAACACAATGTCGGCCACTATGGTGAATCCCCGGGTAGTTGTCTTCGAGAATACCAGGGACACTTATCCCTGCAGGGCCGCACACGGCATGAGTTCAGTCAGCTATGTGAACTATAATGTCGACAAGGGACGCATCGTGCGTCTCGACTATCTGTTTAACAATGGTTATAAGGCGAAGCTTCTCAAGCTGATACGCGATCAGGTCACATCCGACGGCGTGACACTTGTCGACGGCATGGAGGCGGTTGGAATCTCACCGCAGTTCGCCATAACCTCCGATGGTCTGAAATTCAGCTATGACCCGTACGAAATAGCGCCATATTCCGAAGGAGTGGTATCGGTGAAGATTCCGGTGGAAAATCTGATTGATGCTGGAATTCTCAACGAGAACGGTCGTTCGTTGCTGATGGCCAATCCTTTATGACGCTTGTCCGCTTCAGTCTCAAGGTCGAGGAGCGGGACACGAATGAGACAGAGAGCAGTGAAGGAGGTATGAGCTGGGCCTTTATATCGCCCGGCACCGGGTTCATTCCGGCATCAAGCCATACAACATCGTAGACATCATCAAAAGGCGTGGCCACAAGCCGCGCCTTTACCATGCCCGGACGCCAGATTTCCGGATTCTTGTCTGCGCCGTCCACATATATCAGTTCATAGTCCTTGCCGTCGCGCAGCATGGCAAGACGGTAGTCGCCGCCACTGCGCAGCATGGTCTCCTCCAGCTGACGGTCGTAGACTTCCCACAGTCCTTCATTTCTGTCGACCGGGTTCAACAGACGCTCACGGAGCAGTGCGGTGTCGCTCCATTGTCTTTCCGCCGCTGTCTCGGTGACTGAAACAGGGGAGAGGCTGCCTGTTATATGGTCTATCTCCACGCATCCTCCCGGCGCGACGGATATGCCTGCCATCACCGGAATGAAACGCATGGTTTCCGATAGCAGATGCTGTGTGCGGTTGCCGCCGTAGAATCTGGCTCTATCCGCGACCTTGAACCGGAACTGGTTCTCTCCGCAGAAACAATCAAGACCCGAGTTCTTGCGAACCGGGTCTCCGTTTCCAGCAGGGGTGACAGTCGTGACCACTACCTCAGGAGGAGTCATTTCATCGGTAGGAGAGTCCGTGGTCATTACATTGAAATCCAAACGGTCACCGTTGCAGTCTATCAGGAAGAGCGACCATCCCGGATGACGGACCTTATGTCGTTTCCCGTCTTTTTCCATGTATGGATAACTCTTTGCCGGCGCGTTGTGGCGGTTGGTGAGCCGGAAGGTGAAGTCGGTGGCAAACCGGGCAGAGACCGGCAACCGGCATTCGAGTGTGTCGGCTCCGCTGTTGCTTATGGTGAGTGGTGCTCCGGGCGCGCCGGCCGGGCCGAATCCGCGCGTGGAGTTAAAATATTCCGCACGGACCGAAGCGTTTGCAAGACCGCTGACAGCCGTAACGAAGCCCACCACCGCGAATGCCATGATTATCCCCCCCGTGATCCGGTTGATAAGCCACATTGAGCGCAGATTGAAATGTCCCCGCACCTTGTCCACAAGATATGTGACTCCTGACCACCAGAGCAGCGCTCCCGCCACTATCGACAAGAACCCTATCAGGTAAGAATACCACTGCAGCTCTGGCATCATGAAGTTGAATCGGGCGAAAAGACCGATTATGAGAAAGATGATCAAAGGGTTGGAGAATGTGAACAGGAAGCCGCTCAGGATATTCCTGGAGTGGGATACCTGCGAGTCACTGGGCCGTTTCAGGGTTCGCGAAGGGTTTGACCGGAAAAGGTATATGCCGAAGATGAGAAGCACTGCGCTGCCGGCTATCTGTATCACATCCTGGTTATCTTTCAGGAAATCTTCGATAAACGAGAGACCGAAGCCTGTGAGCAGACAATAGAATATATCGGAGAGAGTGGCGCCGACGCCGGTGAAGAAGCCTGTTTTGCGTCCTTTGTCGAGAGTGCGCTGTATGGTAAGAATCCCCACCGGGCCCATCGGAGCCGAGATGATGATTCCAATGGCGATTCCGCGCCAGAGTTCATACCATATTCCCTCGAGTGGATTCATAAGTGGCAGCTTGGATGTTTTTTCAGTTAATTATCAGATAGCCTCCGTTCACGGCATCGAGACAGCGGTAGCGTGTCAGGCCGAGTCTGCTTGCTGCAGCCGGTCCCGATTCCGGAGCGCCCCCATGCTCCACCACATTGTAGGTCGATCCGCATTCGGGGCAGACTGCCATCGGGAAAGTGTCGGTGGCTTTCATCCGCACGCGCACCTCGGCGCGCCGCTCCACCGGGCAGGCGAGATCGTAGGCCATCGGTACGCTGGCATCGGTGGTGTAGGGGTTGAAACCGCACACCAGCAATACGCCTCCGAAGCCGGTGGCGCTTTGTCCTATATACGGAAATCCGGACGGTTCGCTGTTCTGCATCACAAAATAGCGGTACGAGCCGAAGGCCGTCACGCCATACGTGTTCCACACGCTTACGGGCGAGAGGTTGATGTTGACCGGCAGTGCCGGCAGCGCGTCGTCGGTGATGGTGTTGCACGATGTGCAGCACGCCGACAACGCCGCCGCGAATATGGCGGCAGCGGTCGCGGTCTTGTATTTCAGTCTTTTTCTTAGTCTTGATGTCAATGCCTGACCTGGAGAGAGGTCCTGTCAATTGAACGGAATCGAACGCAACATCTGCGAGAACTGGTCGGCCATCTTCTGGAGCGGGCCGCTGACCATGGGTTTGAGCATGGCTGGAATCTGTATGTCGATGTCGACATACGCGGTGCACTGCAGTTCGTTGACTGTCGTGATGTGCATCGACAGCGAGATGGGTACGGGAGTGCCTTCTCCGGTCATGCGGATCAGGCTCGGCGACACCGTCTCGGAGAGACGCAACGTGATGTTGCCGGCCGGACCGCCGGGAAACGTTATGGAGTCGTGCGTAGCCGTAATCTGCTCCAGCATCTGCCGCTGGTCGGCCGGTATCTGGTCTTCAGGTACATTCTTGAGAGTGCCGCCCAGAGCCTCGAGGTTCGACAATTTGTCGAACACCCGCTGGGCCGGGGCGTTGATATTTACTTCTTCACTTCTGAAATTAGCCATAATATTAGAGCTCTTGTCTTTTGTTTGCAGGAATCCAGTTCGCCGGGTCCTCCCGCCATTCCTGAAGGGTGGCGGCGTCCGACTTATGGATGTAATCGATGTCGATGGCGGCGTCGATCAGGGTCTTGTAGTTGGTGAGGGAGATGGTGTGGATGTCGGCGTCGCGAAGACGTTTCACCGACATCGGGAATTCAAAATTGAAAATGGAGACCACGCCGAGGACATCGCTGCCGGCATCGCGCACCACCTCAGCAGCCTTCAGAGTGCTGCCTCCGGTGGAGATTGTGTCCTCCACAAGTACAACCTTCTGTCCGGGACGGAGTTTTCCTTCGATAAGGTTCTCCAGACCATGGTCTTTCGGTGTGGCTCGGACGAATATCATAGGAAGTCCGAGTGAGTCGGCCACTATCGACGAGATCGGAATCGCCACTGTCGATACGGCCGCCACAACAGTGGCTTCGCCATATACTTCCAGAATGTTTTTCGCCATCTCTATCTTGACATAGTTACGAACATCGGGGTATGAGAGAATGCGGCGGTTGTCGTTGTAAATAGGGGATGTCCAGCCAGAGCCCCAGATGAAGGGCATGTCGGGCTGGAGAATCATTGCGCTGATTTGAAGAAGTTTCTCAGCAAGTACTCGATCCGGTTGTTTCATAACTTATTTTCTGTTTTGTCACCAAATCCCATAAAGATCTTAACGTATCGGCGCCCGCTGTCTCCATCTGTGAAATAACGCACAGCGTGACAGTCAGCCGTTATATAACAGTCGGCCAGGAAAAACGGTTTGGGCCAATCAATCTACAAAATTACATCCATAACTCCTAAAATCCAAATCAAAATGCAAAAACACCCCAAAATTTGACTCCGAAAAAAGTTTTTTTGTGTGCGGCTGTCGATTATTTTTTCGTAAGATAATCGACAGCCGCGGTGCATGCCGACGGCTCAAAGCCCCGGGTGGCAAGGTGCCGCAGCAGTCTGCCGCGGTCGCTGTAGTCGGCGAGGTCCAGTGTCCGCGCTTTTATCGTGGCGGCCGAGACGAGCGCTTTGCGGTAATCTTCGGCCGGGATGCTGTCCAGGGCCTCGGCTATGATGTCGGAATCGATGCGCTTGGCTGCGAGAGCCATGCGTATCTTCAATTTTCCCCAGCCTGAGAAGCGCACTTTGTCGCGGGCAAAACTGCCGGCAAACCGCCGGTCGTCAATAAATCTGTCGGCTGCAAGACGGTCTGTCAACTTTCGGGAGTCCGTATCGGACAAGCCCGCACGCCGAAGTTTCCGGTCGATATCGGAACGGCACTGTTCGGAGCGGGCGCAGAGCGCAGCCATGCGCTGCAGCAGCTTTTCGGGGTCGGGGGGCACGGTTTTCATTATTTGGGTCTCTCGGCCTTGATGAATCGTTGGCGGCGCGATATGTCGTTGATAATATTCATATTGACAAAACCTTCTTTCTGTAGCAGCTCGCGCAGGGCATCCGCAAAGCGCGGATTTATCTCGAGATAGAGCAATCCGCCGGGGGAGAGGGCGCGGATGGCCACTTCCGAGATCCGGCTGTAATATAAGAGCGGGGCCGAGTCTGGGACAAACAGCGCGAGCGCAGGCTCATGGTCGAGTACGTTCCGCTCCATTCCGGCTTTCTCCTCCTCCGGAATATAGGGAGGATTGCTCACGATGATGTCGTAGGAATCCTCAGGCGGCATGTAGGTGAAGATATCCTTTTGGCGGAGAAAGACATTGGCGTGAAGGCGCCGTGCATTCTCCTCCGCCACTTCGAGCGCCTTGTCGGAGATGTCGATGGCGGTGACTCTCGGGAAGCGCAGATTCCGGCAGAGTGCCACGGCTATGGCTCCGCTGCCTGTGCCGATGTCGAGCACGCGCAGGTCGGATCGCTTGTTCTCATTCACTATCATGTCAACGAGTTCCTCCGTTTCCTGGCGTGGTATCAGAACATTGCGGTTCACCTTGAAATCCATGCCGTAGAAGCGGGCTTCGCCGAGGACGTACTGGATAGGTTCTCCCTTGATGATTCTTGTGACAATCCTTTCGATAAGCGAATGGATATAAGGCGATACCTGACGGTCGCCGTTGACAATGATGTCGGTGGTGTTCCATCCCTTCAGATGATGAAAAATAAGACGCACCATGGCATTGGCCTCTCCCTCGCCGTAAACAGGCGCGAGCCGGGCCTTAAGATTTGCAATCGTTTCCGAAAAATTCATCGCGCATAAATTTTAAAATTGACACAAAGATTGTAATTGATGCAAAGATAATGCAAATTTATTGAAAACGAAGAAAATTTGACAAAAAATTGCCAAGAGTGTGTTTGAAATTAACCTTCATTCATCCAAAGAGTGATTTACGACAGATAAAATGCAGTTATCCGTCAGAATACGCAGGCAAGCGTCAACAGCGACAGCGTTGCTGTGGGGGCGCCCGCAGAGACTGCCTCCGATGCCGCTGTCAGTGTGGATCCGGTGGTGCATACGTCATCAAGAATCAGCAGATGCTTCCCTTCGAATTCCTCGGGATGGCGCATTCTGAAGATACCGCTGACGTTGCGGCGTCGTTGTTCCGGAGAGAGCGAGGTCTGTGTGCGGTGCGGCCTTATGGCTGTAAGGCCGGTGATCACCGGCAGACCGGTGGCGCGGTGGATCCCGACCGCAATTTCTTCCGTCTGGTTGTATCCCCGCACCGCTTTTTTCCAGAAATGCATCGGTACGGGAACCACGGCGTCAATGCCGTCGAAGAAGCCTGCCGCGAGAAGTTCCGCGCCCGCACATTCTCCGAGCCAGCGGGCCAGATTCCTGAACCGTCTGTATTTAAGATCGTAAATCAGTTGCGCCACATTGTTTCCCCGCGAGTAGAAGAAATGTCCCGAAGCTCTGACGTAAGGAACAAGCCCGGAGAAGTGCCGGGCCATGCGGTTGTCGGGATGCCGGTGATAACCGGTGCGGGGAAGCGACGCGAGGCAGGAGGAGCAGAGAAATTCCTCTCCGTCGCCGAGTGCGGCTCCGCAGAGGTGACACCGCATAGGGAAAATATAGTCGGACAATCCCATCGGAGACCCGGTCCGTCACATCTGCTGGTAGTCTTTGGCGAGGCCTCCCGTGCTTGTCTCTTTATAGAGACTCGGCAGGTCGTGTCCGGTCTCCTTCATGACTTTGACAAGTTTGTCGAAGCTGACGCGGTGTTTGCCGTCGGTGAAGCTGGCGTAGATGTTGGCGTCGAGGGCACGCGCCGCGGCGTAGGCATTGCGCTCTATGCAGGGAATCTGCACCAGACCGCATACCGGGTCGCAAGTCATGCCGAGGTGATGTTCCAGACCCATCTCTGCGGCATATTCAATCTGAGCGGGACTGCCTCCGAAAAGCTGGCTGGCGGCACCCGCCGCCATGGCGCAGGCCACTCCCACCTCTCCCTGACAGCCGACATCGGCTCCTGAAATGCTGGCGTTGTGCTTGACCACATTGCCTATCAGCGCGGCGGTAGCCAGGGCGCGGAGCATCTGTTCATCAGTAAAGTTGCGGCTCTTCCACAGATGGTAGAGCACACCGGGAAGCACTCCGCTCGATCCGCACGTGGGCGCCGTAACGATGACTCCCCCGGAGGCGTTCTCCTCGCTTACGGCCAGCGCGTAGGCGAACACCAGACCCCGGCTCTTCAGGTTGTCGCGGTAGCCGTCGGCCTTCACATAGTAAGTCTGTGCCTTGCGCCGCAGATTCAGAGGTCCCGGCAGTCGTCCCTCCTTATTGATGCCGCGTTCCACGGCGTTCTTCATAGCCTCCCAGACTTCCGCCAGAAATCCGTATATCTCCTTCCCCTCGCATTGCTCCACGTATTCCCAGTAGCATCGGCCTGTGCGCTCGCAGTACTCCTTTATGTCCGTCATGGTGTTCATCTGGTAAATCTCCCCGCTCTCGGAGTGGCGCATTTCCTCGTATTCCAGGGCGCCTCCTCCTACCGAAAATACCGTCCACTCGTCCTCGGGTAAACCTGCCTGGTTCAGCGCTGCGAACTTCATGCCGTTGGGATGATAGGACAGGAACTCCTCCGGTTTCCATACGATGTTGACGGGCACATCGACTTTCTTGAGTACATCAAGGATGGCGACATCGGTCATGTGGCCATGTCCGGTGGCGGCCAGACTCCCGTAGAGCGTGACTTCGAAGCCTTTTGCTCCACGGTTCTTGGCGAGAAACATTTCCGCGGCCTTGCGCGGTCCCATTGTATGGGAGGAGGATGGCCCGGTGCCGATCCTGTACAGTTCCCTGATTGATTCCATTTTTCAGCGTATTTAATATATGTCTGCCGGCGCCGGAACATCACCCCATTGGCCGTCATAATTTTCAAAAAGCAAATATAGCGTTTTTTTCTCTTTTTTCCAACACCGGGTCAAGGTTGTGGTGCCACCGACAGACCGGTATCGCTTGGATAATGGCCTAAATTATATGAGTTACCAAAAAAATGAGTAAATTTGCATTGCAATCAGATTGAATCCGCATCGTGAACACAACAGACATTAACCGCGGCTTTCGTTTCAGCCGCTCCTTTTTCCTCTCTGCCGGAGAGGTGAATGCCGAAGGGGAGATGTCGCTCCCGCTTCTTGTGTCGAAAATAATTGACATCGCCACTGCCCATGCCAATTCGCTCGGTATCGGAAATCCCTCGATGGCCGCCATGAACCGTGGATGGGTGCTCTCGCGTATCACACTGGAGATGGAGGGTTATCCGCGTGTCGACAGTACCTATACACTAACTACATGGGTGGAGAGCTGGACGCGTCATTTCTCCGAGCGAATAATAATGATTGCCGACGAGAACGGGAACCCTTATGGTTTCTGCCGCACGGTCTGGATGGTGCTCGACTATGAGAGCCGCGAGAGTGCAGGTCTCTCACATCTGTCCCTGCCGGCTGCTGCCGTCATACCCGGCGAATGCCCCATAGCGCGCCAGGCGAGACATTTCCAGATTCTTCCCGCCGACGCGGAGACGCTTCCCCGGGGAGCCGTGAGGAGCAACGCCCCGACGGCGCGGTATACATTCCTCTACACCGACCTCGACTACTACCGCCATGTCAACACCGTCAGATACGTGTCGCTGCTGCTCAACCAGTTCTCTCTCCGAGACTTCGACGAAACCATGGTGCGACGTCTCGAACTCGCCTTCCTTCACGAAGCCACCTATGCAATGACCGTAAACATCCACCGTCATAATGCCGATGACACCGGCAGGGAAACATCTTCTGTTTCCTCCTTCTACATAACGGATACAGCCGGATCGATTCCTGTCCTCTTCGCCAGAGTATCACGCGTGCGCCGTTCCGCGCCAGTCCCGGACCATGAGGTTCTGTAAGCTGAGGGCGATAAATTGGCATTCTCCGGAGGTGTGCCGCCATAATTCCCTTATTTAGCCGCGAATCAAAAACAATTTGCACAGAATAAATATTTTATATATTTTTGCAAATCTTTTTAACAATTGTCAAGCCCCATTGTCTCTCCCGACGATACAGGCGAACAGAACAGCAAGAACAACAAAAACTTACTACTTTATATGAAAAAATGTTACATGCAGGTGCGCTGGCGCTATTTGCCGCGTCAGGTCTCACCGGTTGCGTCGACGACAGTTATGACCTCGCCGACGTGGATACGACCACCCGTATCAATGTCAATGATCTTGTGATTCCTGTCAATGTGGCACCGATTGTGCTCGATCAGGTCATCGATCTCGATTCCGAGAACATCGGAACCGTCAGGTATGGCGACAAGGAATTCTACGCTTTCCATCAGAGCGGCGATTTCCACAGCGACGGCCCCATCCATATCCCTGAGGTGAAGGTGACAGCGCCTGAAATCAAGGGAAACTCGACATCGATCGAGCAGATCATAGGCGATCAGAAAGGACCGCGCAAGGCCTCGCCGTTCGAAGGCGCATGTTTCAGCTATGAAATCATGCATCCTATCGGTGACGACTTCGAGTACTCGGCCGACGATATCGACCATTCCATCGTGGCTGTCAATAGCGTCAGGACATCTCCTTTTCAATTCCGTGTGAATCTCTCCATATCCGGTACGGACCTCGTTAAGAACGTGACTCTCCGCGACATGCATGTCTCGCTCCCCAAAGGGCTTGCTCTGAATCCGAAGGAGGGCCAGAGCTATGATCCCAATACGGGCCTCTGGCTCATCGACGAGGTACATGTGGTCGAGAACTCCCCGCTTGCAATCGACATTACCGCTGATGGCGTCGATTTCGAGAAGGCTGGCGCATCTATCAATCCTTCGACCCACAACCTTGAGTTCAAAGGTCATTTCTGGGTGAAGTCCGGTTACGTGGACATCTATCCGAAAACATCCGGCGTCGACATTCAGGAAATTCAGCTCCCGAAAGAGCTGACATTGAACGCCAGCTTCTCGCTCGACGGATTTGATATCAAGAGCGTGAGCGGCCGCATACATCCCGATTTCGCGGGTCTCGGCATAGAGCCCATCTCGCTTGCAGGGATTCCAGATTTCCTTAAAGATCCTTCCACGCACCTGATTCTCGCAAACCCCGAGATACTCTTCCAGGTAAACGATCCCGCCTACAATTTCTATAAGGGCGACATGAAGGCCAGCCTGAGCATCACTCCGATGCGCGGCGCCACCCATGGCGAGACCCTCGTGCCGGAAAGCCCGATCCTTTTGCAGCCCTCCCGCTTTTCCTCGGCCGACATGAGCTTCGTGATGGCTCCCGACCTCGACAATGTGTTCTATCCTGAAAACGCCAACGCCGACTACAGCAAGAACGTGACAAAGATCAAATATCCGCGTCTCGGCAACATCCTCGCCGGTCAGGGCCTTCCCGACGAGATCAAAGTGGACATCAGCATCCCCGAGCAGGAGGTGGTGGATTTCCAGCTCGGCAAGGACCTCGACCAGGTATTCGGTCATTATTATATTGTGGCGCCATTCGCCCTCACCGACAAGTCCACAATACTGTATTCGGAGGATATCACCGGATGGGGCAAGGATATTGAGAACCTTGTGGTAAACAATCTCTCAATCACTGCAAAGGCCCACAACGGCACTCCCGTCTCGGCTGAGGTGACGATCATTCCTCTTGACGCTCAGGGCGAGGTCATACCCGGTCCCAAGATCACGTCGACAGTGCTGGCTCCGCAGACCGGTTCCGATTTTGAGGTCAGCCTCAAGGACGGTTCGCTCGAGAAGTTCGACGGCATCCGCATCATAGCAAAGCTCGGCGGCTCCAATACCGACATGGCCCTCTCTCCCACGCAGACCATATCCCTCTCCGACATCAAGATCACTGTCGGCGGATATTACGAGACTGAACTCGACAATGACTAACCTTTCATGACCGATTCAAAATGAAGATCAATAATAAATTTCTCATGGCGGCCGGCATGATCGCCGCCTCCGTTTCCTCTCTCTCCCTTCAGGCCCAGAACACCACTTCGGGATACTTCCTCGATAATTACACATACCGCTACCAGATGAACCCCGCGTTCGGCAACGAGACGAATTTTGTCTCTTTCCCCGGTCTCGGCAATTTAAATCTGGCCATGCGCGGAAGCATGCACTTGACTGACATTTTCCATGTGGTGGACGGCAAGACCGTACTCTTCACCAACCCCGAGGTGAGCGCCAGCTTCCTCAACAATGTGCCCAAGGTGGGGCGCATCGGCTTCGACCTCAAGGAAAACATCCTCTCCGGAGGGTGGAAGGCATGGGGCGGATACAATACCGTGTCGATCAACGCCCGCGCTTTCGGAGTGATCAATGTGCCCCGCACTTTCCTCGAGCTGATGAAGGAGGGCCTTTCCAACCGCACCTACAGCATTTCCGACATGAGCGCAAGCGCGTCGGCATGGGCTGAAATCGCCCTCAACCACTCGCGCGAAATTCCGATGATTCCCGGTCTCCGCGTCGGCGCGGCAGTAAAGTTCGAACTCGGTATGGCCAATGTGCAGGCCAACTTCAGGGAGGCGGACCTCACTCTCGGCACCGACGCATGGACAGCCCGCACAAACGCCGACATTTATATGAATCTCGGCAAGACCCGCTTCGCCACTGAGCTCAACAATGAGAACCGTCCTTACGTGAGCGGCATAGATGACATCTCTGGCATAGGCGTGAACGGATTCGGCATGGCATTCGACCTCGGTGCCACCTACAAGTGGAATGACTTTGATTTCTCCCTCGCCATAAACGACCTCGGATGGATCTCCTATAGCAACACCGCCATGGCCTCGACCAACGGCACCAAGGAGTTCACCACGGACGCCTATACCTTCGAGATCACCGACAGCGACGGTGGTGGCCAGGACGTCATCGACAGGATGACCGACGACCTCGGCAGACTCTACCAGCTCGAGGACATGGGCGACACCGGCACACGCAATGTAGCCATGGGGGCCACACTCAATGTCGGCGTCAATTACACGCTGCCTATGTACCGCCGTCTACATTTCGGAATACTCAGTTCCTCACGCTTCCAGAAAGACTACACCTGGACGGAGGTGCGTGTGTCGGCCAACGTGAACCCTGTGGACTGTTTCTCGGCTGATGTAAACGTGGCCTTCGGCACATACGGCGCTGCATTCGGCTGGCTCCTCAATTTCTACCATAAGGGTTTCAATATTTTCCTCGGCATGGACAATACCCTCGGCAAGCTTGCCAGGCAGGGTATTCCGCTCAACTCCAATGCCAGCGTAAACCTGGGCATCAACTTCCCCTTCTGACAAGTCCGGCATTGACCGGACGTCAAAGAGGTAGCACGACTGATTCAAACGGTTGCCATACATAAAGATACGACATTTTTTTGCGAATGACAAAAAAATGTCGTATCTTTGCGCTGTTCAGAACCAACGTCATACCAAATGAAAAAGTCAGTATACCTCTCCTTGCTCCTCCTGACAGGAGCCGCCTTCCAGGCCCAGGCAGTCCCTGCCATACCCACGCCCTTCTCCATCGGACAGCCCGACGGAACCACCGTGACCGTCACCCTTTCCGGCGACGAGCGGGCACATATCCTGCGAACTGCAGACGGTTTTCCGATTCTATGGGATGATGCCCGCGGCTATGTTTTCGCAAGCATCCAGCCTGACGGCTCTCTCGTGCCCACCACGCTCCGTGCCGCAGATCCGGCCGCGCGTCCGGCGGAAACCGTCAGATTTCTCGAAGGCATTACGGCCGAACGGCTCGAGGCTGCCGGCGAAATGATGGCGCGCCGCGCCGCGCTCTCCACCAAGTCGCGCCCCGCGCGTTCAGCCGCAGAGGCATCAGGCGCGCTGCGCCGGGGTCCCGGACTCAGCAATACCACTTTCCCGAGCACTGGAAGTCCCCGCAGCATCGTGATTCTTGCCGAATATCAGGACGTGAAGTTCGATGACAAGAACGGCAGCATATACAAGTACGACAAATACACCGAGGGCGGTGCGCACTCCTTTTTTTCGGAATGGCTGATGAAGAAACCCTTCCATGCCTTCGGCGCCACGGGATCCGCTAACGAATGGTTTGCCGAGAACTCCACAGGTCCTGACGGGATCGCGCAGTTCGACCCGCAGTTCGACCTCTACGGCCCCGTCACCCTCTCCGAGAATATGGCTTATTACGGTGGCAACGATCCCTACGGCAACGACCTCCGTCCTGCCGAAATGGTTATCGAGGCATGCCGTCTCCTTGATGACGAGGTGGATTTCAGCCAGTATGACGTGGATGGCGACGGCGTGATCGACAATGTATTCGTGATTTACGCCGGTTGCGGCGAGGCCGACGGCGGCGGCCGCAATACCATCTGGCCCCATTCGTGGGACATTCTCGCAGCCGGCAATGAAGAAGTGAAGCTCGACGGTGTGTTTCTCAACCATTACGCCTGCACCAATGAGACGAACAACGCCCTGCGCCGCCCCGCTGGCATAGGTGTGTTCATTCATGAGTTCAGCCATGTGCTCGGTCTGCCGGACCTCTATGCCACCAACGATAACAACAGGGCATATACCCCGAAAGCATATTCGGTGCTTGACCAGGGTCCTTACAACAACAACGGGCTTACCCCTCCCGGCTACTCGGCATACGAACTTTACGCTCTCGGATGGATCGAGCCGGAACAGTTCCCCGCCGAGGGCGACATAACAATCCCGAACCTCTACGACAGCAAGAAGGCATACATCGTCCATACAGAGCAGGAACGGGAATACTTCCTCGTGGAGAACCGTCAGAACAAGCGCTGGGACGAGTTTATACCGGGCCATGGCATGCTGATATGGCATATCGACTGGGACAAGACCATTTTTGATAAAAACGAGGTGAACAACAACCAGAGCCATCAGTATGTGGACCTGATCGAGGCAAACAACCAGAAGGCCCAGAAATATGCCGCGGGCCATCCATTCCCCGGCACCGACGGGGTGACAGGATACGAGTTCTACGACTGGCTGAACAAGAAGCCGGGAGTGACACTCTCAAACATCACCGAGACCGACGGCGATATCAATCTGCATGTGGTCAACACGGCAGACCCTAATACCGGCATCGACTCTGTCGACAGCGAGACTATATCCGCACCCGTATATTACAACCTTCAGGGTCAGCGTGTCACCAGTCCCCGCGCCGGCGACATCCTTATCCGCCAGTCCGCCGGCAAGACCGAAAAGGTAATGTTCTAAGTCCGTTATCATTCCTTGCGGATCTGCAAGTCTGCAGGAGTACACAATAAAAGCGCAGAGGGTTTACAGGCCCGCTGCGCTTTTATTGTGTACTGGTTCTGTCAATACATCGGAGTAAAGGGGGTGGCGGCTACCAGCCGTGCGTTGGCGCATCCCACAAGATTCGATGTCTTTGAGGTATCCAGTTTCTGTACCGGCGAACCGGCTGCCAGATTCAGTGTCGACAGATCCACATAGTAATACCCGGGATTGGTGACCAGCTCGAAATAGTAGCGTCCGTCGCGCGGGACGGCGTAGCTGCGCCACTGCGTGCTGCTCAGGTTGGGAGATCCCTCCACCTCGTATGTATAAGGCACCGATGTGTTCAGCAGGATACTGCGCGCTATCGATACGCCGAGATCCGTGTCGCCGGTCTGTTCCACATTATGGGCGAAGAAATTGGCCCGTACGCAGCGGTCTGGACTCGACACGCTTCCGGGCAAGAAGTGAGAGCCGCCTATCTTTTCCCAATAGTCGATGATACCGGTCATTTTCGGCCATTGCGGGTCGTTGGTCATAGCCCGGTAGTCTCCCATGTCGTAGACGTGGATTGTGCCATGGTCGAACTCGAAAATTATGCTCTTTCCAGTGCGGTCCGTAACTCCCCAGTGGAGTGCCGAGACTGTCCCTCCGTCGAACGTGGCACCCTGGATCTGGAAGTCATGGTGTTCGAGATCGCGGCGTACCTCCTCCACGGTCTCGTCGCGGTCCAGCAGCCAGGCTACGAACATGGCCAGCGACATGTATGGCTTCTTGTCGTCGCGCACGGTTGTGTCATTGTATACGGTTCCTTTGCAGAAAAGGCCGTTCACCACAAGTCCGCGCTCATTCATTCCCTCGGTGATACCTCCGTCATAGCCCACGGCATAGACCGCACCGTACTTCGAGCGCCAGCGGATGCAGTTGTCGTGATCCGACGACCGTTTCTCCATCCCCCGCGGGTACACGTAGAGATTCGTAGGGATTGGAGTTTTCCAGTCCAGAGAGCGGCCGACGACATAGAGGGAATCCTTACCGACATATTCCACGCGTGAGCAGGCGTCGGCTTCGGCAGCCGGAAAAACAAAAGCCGAGACGGCGGCAGCCCCGACAACAGCGGCGGCGATCCACCGTCCGCACCAATTCGCAACAATATTTTTCATAGCGTAAAAAATTAACAATCAATATAAAAACAAGTTTTTCATAAAAACACACAACCGGCTAAATTAGTTCAATCCGCCCTCTCTCGGTGCGGCACACCGGAGAGGTGTATGTCCGAAAGAAAAAAGCCCGGCATGCCGGGCTTTTTCGTTTACTTATGTAGGTGTTTCTTACTCCATGACAACCTTTGCAGCTTTGCCGCCTGCCACACGGACGTAGATGCCATGCTGCGGCTCTGTCACGCGTACACCCTGGAGGTTGAACCATACGGTCTCGCCATCCTCGGCAGCGATACCTTCGATTCCGACAGTGTTGGACACATTGACAGTCTTCACATCGCTCTTAAGACCGGTAGCGTCATCGTAAGCGAAATAGCTTAAAGTATGGTTGCCTCCCTCAAGCTTGACGGCTCCGGTGTAGAGATTGTATACCTTGCCGTCATTTTCCATAGTAGCGGGAGCGGCCTTTGCGGGAACGTCCTCCGGTTCAGCAGGATCGTTGGCATTGTTGGCTTCGATCAGGTAGTAAACCGAAATCCCCTCCGGTACCTCAAATGTCAGTTCTCCGTCAGTAGTATTTATATCTCCGCTGGCAGCCGAGCCATTGATCAGCAGCTCCGGTGCTGAAGGCGCGACAGGAACCGCCTCGTAGCTTATGGGATAAAGCTGAAGCTTGGAAGCATCAGTGCTGATGACAGTCTTGCCTCCGTCATAGATGTTCACAGCTATGGTGACGTCGTAAGTTCCGGCAGGAACTGAGGCGACATCGGCAAAATTATTGCGGAATGTGTAAGTTGCGTCTCCGACAGTTCCGTCAAAATTCTTCTTTGTCGCTCCGGAAGCAGTGGTGGCGGCGAATGTAACGTTCTTGAGAACGACAATGGCATTCAGCATGGAAGTGTTGACACCTTCCACATCAGCTGCCGTAAACGTTCCCTTTTCGGTTACTGCGGGAAGAGTCGGGTTATCTATTTCAGGAAGACCGTTGTATATTTTCATTTTGGCATCCCAACCTGTCGGAATCTTGTCTCCGGCTTCATAACCGGTGAAGTTTGCATTGCTGAATATCAGTGTGAAGTCTGTTCCGTCGGTGATATACATGTTCTTGCCATTGACGTATGCCACAGTGCTGACGAAGTCAATTATACCGGACTCGCCATCTGCCAATGTGTTAAACTCGGCAATAGACTTGTATGTCTTGATTACGGTGAGATTATAGCTTACGGTCTGGGAATTATAAGTATCATCACCTGCGAAAGCGGCAGAAATGGTGGTGGTGCCGGGTGAATCCATAAGAACGACTTCGCCGGTCTTGTCATCAACCATGGCCACCTCCTCGTTTGAGGAAGCATAAGTCACGGGAAGGTTGTTGGGATTCAAAAGCCCGGGAGCCGTAAATTCATCCCCGAGTACGACATTAAACTCCGTAGTCTCGCCGAAGCTCAGACCGGCCGGCAGCAAAGAGGGATCGCCGGTTTCAGCATAATAAGTTATGTTTTTAAGAGAGACCACTCCATTACTTGAAGCTTTTGAGCATACAAAATCTACTTTATAATATAGATTTTCAGTGGGATTTGTGGTATTTAGGCTGACAGAAGTTGTCGATTTGCTTATAGAAGTGTTTTTTGCGACTTCAGTCCACGTTGTTTTATCTGTTGATGAGTATAAACTTATTGAGGTGACGTTATCATAGTTGACAGCTAAAGAAACTACGACTTGAGAAACTCTTTCATTAAAAGCGAAATCAGATGCCACAGATCCCGTTGAGGCAGCCGTTTTGTTTCCGCATTTAATCATATCTGCCCATGAATTGTTGTTATTATTAAAATTAGCAACAGTCCATGTTTTTCCGGCAATATCTGTATCGGGTTTTCCTGTGTAGGTAGCAGTCTTGGTGTAGACTTGAATATTTTCCGCACTGACGTTTCCCTTGGAACCGAATATTACTTCCATGAACTTCTCGGATGCCGCAGAAGCAATCACAGGCATCAGAAAGACCATCATGGAACAGAGCTTATCTCACAGCTCTGATGAACGAGAAGAAAGGCATCCTTCTAATGTTAACAAATGTTATAAACTTGCCAAAGGAGGATTTTTTTATTGTATCTTTGTCGAGTACAGCGTATTTTGGCATTGTTCCAATATATTACAGTTTGGCAGCCATAATATAGCGCATCCTTTGCAGAATGCGCTGTATTTGATTATTTTACATCATATTTAACATTCCTCAATTAGTAGAAACAACTTCACTATCTTTACAGATTAATACCAAATATTAGTAAACAGTCAAATATTTTAGCTTATGGTTAATACGATATTCCAGACAATCGCGAGAAGCTTGTTGATGTTTGTCATTTTGGCTATTTCATCTGCAGGGGAATTAGCGGCACAATCACCGTCGGTGGCGTCTATAAAAGCACTGCATGGCTATGCCGAAAAAAACGGAGTGTCGCCTAAGGACTATATATTCAAGCTGTTTGAAAAGTCGGATATTGTCGTGTTGGGAGAGCGTGATCATCGTGACTCGGTACAGTATAATTTTAGAGCTTGTTTAAAAACAAATGTGAATAAGAAATGAGCATCAGTCGGATGCTCAGACATTTATCCTTTGTATATTGTTTAAATATATGAACAAACATAAACAAACACAAAGAATTATGTATCTGACCGATTTGACCGATGCTCAGAAGGAGTATATAAAAGGAACAATTCTCATGGACAACTGGCGTAGCAAATATGATTTTTTTCTCATACTTGACGCGATAATCTACATAGATGTGAGCGGCAGCCAATGGCGACTGCTTCCGGAGGAATACCCCAAGTGGCAGACGGTCTATTACTATTTCAGGCGCTGGGGCGCAATGGATGCCTTTTCTGAACTTGAGGACAGCCTTGTGGAGAAAGTCAGACTCAGAAGAGGAGAATCGCCACACCCGACCAT
>DERZ01000015.1:35096-35426 GCA_002361155.1 Porphyromonadaceae bacterium UBA3327
CGCTCTTGTGGCAATGCTTGTCGTAGCTTTTCCATGGATAAGACGCATCTATGCTGACAGAGGCTATCGTGGAAATTTCATAGAGGAGGCCAAAAATGATTTTGGAATTGACATCGAGATTACGCATTCAAATTATTCCGGTCAGTTTGTCCCGGCAAAGAAAAGATGGGTCGTGGAGAGGACTTTCGCATGGCTTGAAAATTTCAGACGATTATGCCGAAACTACGAAGAGACGACAGAATCCGCCAACGAAATGCTCATGGTCGCTGCGGTTGTGATTACCCTACGCAAACTAACTTCCGTTAACAATCGTTTTTAAACAAGCTCTTA
>DERZ01000014.1 GCA_002361155.1 Porphyromonadaceae bacterium UBA3327
GTTAAATTCAAACACTCTCTAAGACCCTCATTCTTAAAAATGTCAAGGGGTCCGAGAGTTTCCGGAGAAGAAAACAACATAATAATTTGATCAGGACTATGGTCAATAAGATAAAAATAAAAAAAGGACTCGACATTCCGCTGTCCGGCGAGGCGTCAGATTCTGTCACCACTGACGGAACCACATCCGTTTTCGCCGTTGTTCCGGACGATTTTCCAGGCTATACATGGAAAGTCGCGGTAAAGGCAGGAGACACCGTCAGGATCGGCGACCAGTTGCTGTATGCCAAAGAGGACGAGGATATCAGACTTGTGTCACCCGTTGCCGGCACAGTGACCGAAATACGTCGCGGAGAACGCCGGAAGATCGAGTATGTTTCCGTGGAAAGGAACGGGGAACAGACCCAGGCGGACTTTTCCGATATGAAGGATGACACCCTGAAACTTCTGAAACGTTCAGGTCTGTTCGCGCTTATACGCCAGCGACCGTTCGACAGTGTGCCGTTCGCCGGCGCTGTGCCACGCGACATCTTCGTTACAGCATTCGACACCGCCCCTCTCGCTCCGTCGCTTATTTCTGAAGATGTTGCCGGACACTATGACGCAGGCATTAAAGCCATCAGCACACTGACTTCAGGCAAGGTTTACCTCTCAGTCCCCGCAGGTTCCTACATCACCTCCCGGCATGCAGAAATCTATAGCGTGGAAGGCCCGCATCCGGCAGGGAATGTAGGACCTCAGATAGCGGCAATATCCCCCGTAAACAAGGGAGAGAACGTATGGACACTGGACATCGTCACCGCCGCCCGCATCGGCCGGCTCGTGACCGAGTCCCGTCTTGACTTCTCCACCACAGTGGCGCTGACAGGTCCGGACATCTCCAGCCCGCATGAGGTCAAGACTGTTGCGGGCGCGAAACTCTCCACTCTGCTCGCCGGAGAACTTGTAAAAAAGGACAGCAACGTGCGGGTGATCTCCGGCAATGTGCTCACCGGACACAAAGTCTCCGTAGAGGAAGGCTTCCTGCGCTATCCCTACCGACAGATCACCGCCATCGACGAGGGTGACCACGCCGACGAGTTCATGGGCTGGGCCTCGATGAATCCCGCAAAATATAGTGTGAAACGCACATTCCCCGGATTTCTCCACAATCTCGGCAAACCTTTCAGGTTCGATGCCCGCGTCAAGGGGGGACACCGCGCCATGATCATGAGCGGAGAATATGACAAGGTATTCCCGTTCGACATCTATCCCGAGTATCTGCTGAAGGCCATAATGGCCAAAGACATCGAGAAGATGGAACAGCTTGGCATATACGAAGTGGCTCCGGAAGACTTCGCCCTTCCCGAATTTGTCGACACATCCAAGATAGAGCTGCAGAAGGTGGTTCGCGACGGATTGGACTATCTGCGTAAGGAAACGCTGTAACACAAAACAATACAACGACGTGAAAGGATTAAAAAAGAAAATCGACAGTATAAAGCCGCAATTCGAGAAAGGAGGCCGGTTCAGTAAGCTCCAATCCGTGTTCGACGGTTTCTATACATTCCTGTATACACCGAACGAGACATCCGCCTCCGGAGTGCACATACACGACAGCAACGACTCGAAGAGGACGATGATCACGGTTGTGATAGCCCTCCTTCCATGTTGCCTGTTCGGAATGTGGAACATCGGGTTACAGCATTTCATGGCCACAGGCAATCCGTCGAGAGAGTTTTTCAGCCTCTTCTTCTACGGATTTCTGGCAGTGCTGCCCCAGATACTGACGGCATACGTTGTGGGACTTGGCATAGAGTTCATCGTGGCCCAGATACGCGGACATGAAATCCAGGAAGGATTCCTTGTGTCCGGCATACTGATTCCGATGATATGCCCGGTCGACACTCCATGCTGGATGATAGCCGTCGCGGTGGCTTTCGCGGTGATATTCGCCAAGGAGGTATTCGGCGGCACAGGCTATAATTTCCTCAATATCGCCCTTGTGACGCGCGCCTTCCTCTTCTTCAGCTATCCCTCGAAGATGAGCGGGGACAACGTGTTTGTCAGCCTCGGCGGAGACAAGGCAGTCGACAGCTATTCCGGCGCGACTCCGCTCGGACAGATTGCATCGAGCACCGAGCTGGGAGCGGCCGTCACCAATATCGTCGGTGATCCTCTGAGCTTCGGCGACATCTTTATGGGTTACTATCCCGGATCGTGGGGAGAGACCTCCACACTTTGCATCCTTATCGGAGGCGCGATCCTGCTGCTCACCGGAATCGCCAACTGGCGCATCATCCTGTCGGCACTCTGCGGAGGTCTGCTCATGTCGGCCGTGGCCCATAACTGGGCTTCTCCGCTCTATCCGGCCACATATCTTGACCCCATCACCCAGATCTGCTTCGGAGGATTCCTCTTCGCTATTGTATTCATGGCCACCGACCCCGTGACCGCATGCCGCACCACTGTGGGGAAATATATCTACGGATTCCTCATCGGCGCCATCGCGATCATCATACGTTGCTACAACACCGGATACCCCGAAGGAGCGATGCTGGCAGTGCTGCTCATGAACTGCTTCGCCCCGCTGATAGACTGGTGCGTGGTCAACAGCAATATCCGCCGGCGCATGAAACGACTGACAGTAAAGAACTCCTAACCTCACGAACACTATGAACAGACAAAGCAATACATATACCGTGATTTATGCCGTGGTGCTGGTGGCTGTGGTGGGAGTGCTCCTTTCAGTGGTATATCAGGCACTGCGTCCGCAGCAGATCGAGAACATAGAAAACGACACCAAACGCCAGATATTGGCCGCGGCCCTCATCACTCCGGCTCCAGGAGAAAATGTGGCTGACCTGTACGGCAGTCATATCACCGACTCCTTCATAGTAAACGCCAACGGCGACCGCATCGAAAGCGGAGAAAAGGCGTTTGATGTGAAAGTGGCCAACGAAGTCAAGAAAAACGACGTATCGCAACGTCTCCTCCCGGTCTTCGTCTGCACCACCGACAACGGTCTGAAATACATCGTACCCGTCTACGGAGCGGGACTATGGGGTCCGATATGGGGATATGTGGCATTCGACGCCAACGGCGACACTGTCTACGGAGCATACTTCGCCCATCAGGGGGAGACACCGGGACTCGGAGCCGAGATAGAGAAACCTGCATTCCTCGACCAATTCGAAGGGAAGGACATTTTTGCTGCCGACGGAGCATTCCAGGGGATAAAGGTCGTGAAAATCGGTCAGGAACCCGCAGACGGCTCCGCATGGGTACACGCAGTGAGCGGCGGAACCATCACAAGCCAGGGCGTACAGAAGATGCTTTCAAACTCATTGGAACCATACACCGCCTTCTTTAACAAACTCTCAAAAGAAAAGGAAGCTGACAAATGAATCTGAAGAAAACATTCATACCGCTGGTAAATCCGATATCGAAGGATAATCCGGTAATTGTCCAGGTGCTCGGAATATGTTCCGCGCTCGCAGTCACATCCAAACTTGAGCCGGCTCTCGTGATGGCAGTTTCGGTGACCGCCGTGCTCTCCCTAGCCAATGTGATAATATCGCTCCTGCGCAATACAATCCCGCAGTCTATCCGAATCATTGTCCAGCTTGTGGTGGTGGCCGCTCTAGTGGTGGTCGTGGACCAGGTGCTCAAGGCCTGGAACTATGAGGTCAGCAAGGCACTCTCCGTCTTTATCGGCCTCATCATCACCAACTGCATCATAATGGGACGCCTTGAGGCCTTCGCACTCAGCAACCGCCCCTGGCCGGCATTCCTCGACGGAATCGGCAACGGAATAGGATACGGCCTTATCCTGGTGATAGTGGGATTCTTCCGCGAACTGTTCGGAAGCGGAACGCTAATGGGATACCAGATATTCCCCCAGTCGTGGTACGACGCCGGGTATATGAACAACGGACTTATGATACTTCCGCCCATGGCCCTCATAGTGGTGGCCTGCATCATCTGGGTGCACCGAAGCTACAACAAGGACCTTCAGGAATAACCGCTAAAGAATACATGAAATGGAGAATTTAAATCTGTTCATCAGGTCGATATTCATCGACAACATGATATTCGCCTATTTTCTGGGAATGTGCTCGTTCCTGGCGGTATCCAAAAACGTGAAGACGGCGTTCGGTCTCGGTGTGGCGGTCTGCTTCGTACTCATGATATCGCTGCCGATCACCTGGTGCATCAACCAGTACATACTCATGCCGGGGGCCTTGAGCTGGCTCGGCGAGGAATATGCCTCTACCGACCTCTCTTTCCTCGGACTGATCATGTTTATCGCGGTGATTGCCGCGCTTGTCCAGATTCTGGAGATGGTTATCGAGAAGTATGCGCCGGCTCTGTACAACTCATTGGGAATATTCCTGCCGCTGATAGCGGTGAACTGCGCGATCCTTGGAGCGGTGCTCTTCATGCAGCAAAGGGAATTCGCCGATGCATGGACAGCCACTGTCTACGGCGCCGGATCCGGAATAGGATGGCTTCTCGCCATCACCGGGCTCGCCGCCATCCGCGAACGTCTCAGCTACAGCCAGGTCCCGAAGCCTCTGCGCGGAATAGGAATCACTTTCATAATCACCGGTCTCATGGGTATCGCCTTCATGAGTTTTCTCGGAATTAAACTGTAACCGAACAAGACCATGCAATCGTTAATGATATTAAATGTGATTCAATGGAATAACGTGGCTGCAGCCACGCTGATATTCCTTTCCATAGTGCTTCTGCTCACTCTGGTTCTGCTTCTTGCCAAGCACTATCTGGTGAACTCCGGAGAGGTGGCCATCTCGATCAACGACGGTGCGAAACTTCTCCACGCCCAGGCCGGCAAGACCCTCCTCGCCACTCTCGGCGAGAACGGCATCCATCTGTCGTCGGCATGCGGAGGCAAGGGAAGCTGCGGACAATGCAAGGTCCAGGTACTGTCGGGAGGCGGAGAGATACTGCCCACGGAAGCAGTCCATTTTTCCCGCAAGGAGGTAAAGGACCACTGGCGTCTGGGCTGCCAGGTGAAAGTAAAGAATGACCTTGACATCAAGGTGGCGGAATCGGCGCTTGATGTCAAGGAATGGGAATGCGAGGTGATCTCCAACAAGAATGTCGCGACATTCATCAAGGAATTCATCGTGCGGCTTCCCGAGGGAGAACACATGAACTTCATCCCCGGAAGTTACGCCCAGATCCGCATTCCGAAATATTCGATGAGCTACGACAGGGATATCGACAAAGGACTCATAGGCGCGGAATACCTTCCGGCATGGGAGAAATTCGGCCTGTTCGGCCTCACGACCCGCAACGACGAGGAGACTGTGCGTGCATACTCCATGGCCAATTATCCCGAAGAGGGCGACCGCATCATGCTCACGGTCCGTATCGCCACTCCCCCCTTCAAGCCGAAACCGCAGGTCGGATTTCAAGATGTGCCGGCCGGAATCGCGTCATCATACATTTTCTCACTCAAGCCGGGTGACAAGGTGCTGATGAGCGGGCCTTACGGAGATTTCCATCCCATTGTCGATTCCAAGGCCGAGATGATCTGGGTGGGCGGCGGTGCCGGTATGGCTCCCCTCCGCGCACAGATAATGTGGATGACAAAGACACTCCACACCACCGACCGCAAGATGAGCTACTTCTATGGAGCAAGGGCACTCAACGAAGTGTTCTACCTTCAGGATTTCCTCCAGCTTGAGAAAGATTTCCCCAACTTCAAGTTCCATCTCGCCCTGGACCGCCCCGACCCGGCGGCCGACGCAGCCGGCGTCAGATACACCGCCGGATTTGTTCACGACGTAATGTACAAGACTTATCTGAAAGACCATGAGGCTCCGGAGGATATAGAGTACTATATGTGCGGACCCGGCCCGATGAGCAATGCAGTGAACAACATGCTTTACAATCTCGGAGTCGAACCATCGTCGATACATTACGACAACTTCGGAGGATAATCTCCCCAAAGGGAGTGTTTCCGACAAAATGGGGAAATTGAAAAGTATTTTCTGTATAAACAACTAATCCTTAATATAATATCAATGAGAAGAGACAACGAAATCTTTGAGATTATCGACCGCGAGCATCTCCGTCAGCGTCGCGGAATAGAGCTGATTGCCAGCGAGAACTTCGTAAGCGACGAGGTGATGCGCGCCATGGGCTCGTGCCTTACCAACAAATACGCCGAGGGATATCCCGCTAAGCGTTACTACGGCGGTTGCCAGGTAGTGGACGAGGCCGAGAACCTCGCAATCGAACGCGCCAAGAAACTCTTCGGAGCGGAATGGGCCAATGTTCAGCCCCACAGCGGCGCACAAGCCAACATGGCTGTCTTCATGGCAGTGCTCCAGCCCGGCGACAAGTTCATGGGTATGGACCTGAGCCACGGCGGTCATCTTAGCCACGGCAGCCCCGTCAACTTCTCCGGCCTTATGTTCAACCCGATCAGCTATACTGTCGAAGCAGAGACCGGACGGGTGAACTACGAAGAAATGGAGGAAAAAGCCCGCGCCGAGCGTCCAAAACTCATCATCGCCGGCGCCAGCGCATACAGCCGCGAATGGGACTA
>DERZ01000013.1:0-4489 GCA_002361155.1 Porphyromonadaceae bacterium UBA3327
TTATGCCCATGTCGGGCGAACTAAGGCGGGCGGGGCTGTGTCGGAAAGACACAGCCCCGCTTCGTCACGGCATAGACCGGATTCCACTTCTTTATCACTTTGGAATTGCTTATATGGCTTCAGAATTGTTTATATGGGTAAATAGTGGTATTTTTGCATTATATTTGGAATTATGATAATTCTAAAACGCGCTATACAATGAAGAAAATCAGAATAATCGCGGCTCTGGCCGCACTGGTGATCCTGGCCGGGACGGCAGGCTGCCGTAAGAATGACAAGACCGACGCCGACGAGCTCCTCAAGACGATTCCGTCGAGCGCATCGTTCGTGGCCGTGGCCAACATCAGCGAAATCCTGGAGGAAGCAGGATGCAAAGTGGATGACGGAAAGGTGTCGGACACGGAACAACTCCGTGCCGCCATCTCCAAAATGCAGAAAGACAAGGAACGCCGGCTCCTCACGCTGTTTCTTGACGGAGAAAGCGGAGTGGAACCATCGGTGAGTGCCTTCTTCGCCGAGACCTCAGGAATATACAACGCCGGCATACTCGCCGACCCTGGCAAATTCAAATCGCTCGTGGAAAAGGAGACCGGAAAAAGCTTCGCCGACGATAACGGCTGCGAAGTTGCGGGCAATATTGCCGTGAAAGGCAACCGCTACTGGATGCACCTCAACAGCAGCTCGATCGACGCTGCCACAGTCAACGGATTCGCCGGACTCGGCGAAAAACAGAGCTTCCTCTCCAACCCTTACGGCAAGAACCTGCGCGAAGTGGAGGACGCCGTCGAAGGCTGGGGCAATATCCAGGCCCTCATGGCCCTCGGTGACCTTGACTTTCAGTCGCGCGCGCTTGCCCAGGTAGGGCTGCAGACCATTTTCAAGGACGCCGAAAACATCCGTTTCAATATTTCCTTCGACAAGAACGAGATGAAAGCCGAAGCGGGTATCCTCGACTCAAAAGGACGCCACGCCAAACTCCTCTATCCTGTCAGCAAAGTGGATGTCGCCACCGTAAAGGAGATCGGAGGCAACGCCGAGGTACTCATTGCCATGGCGATACCGAATAAATTCGTGAGCGGGCTGATCAAGGCCACTTCCGGCCAGAACGCCTCGATGCTCGGAATATATGCCAAGCTGTTCTCCTGCGTGGACGGCACCGCGGCCTTCGCCGCCACCAACACCCCCGATCCATCCCTCAAGGGAGTGATCACCACCACCGGCGAGAATACCACCGAACTCAGCGACATGCTTAGCCGCACCGGCCTCTCCGTAGTGAAGGATGGCAAACAGCTCAGGGTGACCAAAGGGGCCGTAACCGGCTCGCTTGACGTGGCCGCCAGCGCCGAACGCTTCAAGGATGCCGCTGCCGGAGTCATCATAGACGGCTCCCTGACAGGCAAGAATCCTGCGGAGAGAGACGTGAAGGACATCAGCGTGGCCCTGGCTCCGTACGACGGCAGTCTGCGACTTGTCGTCAAGGCCCATGCCAAGTCGGACAACGACCGCATTATCCTCTCCCTCATCAAATAAGCCACAACGCTCATTTATACCGAAAGTACCCACACATAAATGAGACTAGACAACATCACACTCGAGGGGATGCTTCCGCGCGTATTCGTGTCGGAAAGCATCCCCGATTCCGGGATATGGCGCGCCACCGCCACGTTCAGGCGCGGAGAAAGCTATCTGGTGGAAGCCACTTCAGGCGGCGGCAAATCCTCGATGTGCGCCTACATCTACGGCGCACGCACCGATTTCGAAGGCAGACTCCTCTTCAACGGCGTGGACACCTCCCGCTTCGACATGACTCGCTGGCAGCAACTGCGGCAAGAAAACATAGCTTACCTCCCTCAGGACCTCATGCTCTTTCCCGAACTGACCGCACTTGAAAACATCAGACTGAAAAACGGCCTGACGGGCTACGCTTCCGACAGCAAGATAGAGGAATGGCTCGAACGCCTCGGCATAGCCTCACGCAAAGACTCGCCGGCAGGACGTCTGTCGGTCGGCCAGCAACAGCGCGTGGCCATAATCAGGAGCCTGTGCCAGCCCTTTGACTTCATAATGCTTGACGAGCCGGTGAGCCATCTTGACGAACATAACAACCGAATTGCCGCCGAAATCATATCAGAAGAGGCCAAAGCACTCGGCGCGGGCATCATATCCACATCGGTAGGCAACCGTCTCATGATCGACTACGACAAAACGATGCATCTATGAAAAAAACATCTACCGGCCACGATACCCGCGGATGCGGACAGCTCCTGTCGCGACTGCTGCGTAAAAACACCTCACCTGCCCGAATCGCCGGATTCCTCGTTTCGAATTTCTTAGGGCTGGCCATCGTGCTCGGAGCCCTGCAGTTCTATTCCGACGCAAACTCTATATGGAGCGCCGACGACAGCTTTGTGAAAAGCGACTGGCTCGTGATCAACAAGAAAGTGACCTCCGCCAATACATTCGGAGAAAGCGCCGACTTCACTCCCGAAGAGATAGCCGACCTCGAGCGGCAGCCGTGGGTCCGCTCCGTGGGACGGTTCACTACGGCGGATTTCCGTATTTTCGCCCGGATGTCGGCAGGAAACGGAACCGGACGCTCCATGTCGACCTCTCTCTTTTTCGAATCGATACCCGACGAATATGTCGATGTCGACAAGTCTCTCTGGCGCTGGAAAAAGGGTAGCGGGGAAGTCCCGGTGATCATCTCCAGGGACTACCTGACACTCTACAACTTCGGATTCGCCTCGTCGGCAGGACTCCCGCAGATGTCGGAAGGACTTATGAGCGGCATCCCGCTCGAACTCACACTGACAAGCGAGGACGGAACGCGGATGAAGCGGTTCAAAGGACATGTGGCCGGATACTCCAACCGCCTCAACACCATCCTTGTTCCCGACGAATTCATGCGGATCGAGAACGCGGAGCTGGGGAGCGGCGCGACGCGCAATCCGTCGCGACTCGTGGTGGATGTGAACAGTCCCGGCGACGTGGCCATATCCGAATATCTCGAAGCCCGCGACCTTGAGGTGGCCGGCGACAAGAGCGGCGCCTCAGCCTCGTTCCTGCTCAAGGTGGTGACCGGGGTGACCGTGGCCATCGGCGCAGTGATCACGCTGCTGTCATTCTTCATCCTTCTGCTCTCCCTCTCGCTCATAATGGAAAAAAACGCCACCACGCTCCACCGTCTGCTCATGCTCGGATACGACGCGGGAAGCGTGGCAAAGCCATACACAAGGCTCGCCGTCTACGCGCCTCTCGGGGCGCTCTTTCTCGCACTTTGCTGCGCGGCCCTGCTGCGCGGCAGCTATCTCCCGGCTCTCGAAGGACTCGGAGCCGATTCCGGCAGTTTTATCGCGGCACCGGCGGCCGGTGCAATCATCACGCTGCTCGTGATCATCTTCAACGTGGTATCTGTACGCCGCAAAGTGCGCGAGTCCTGGAGACGGTGACTATGCAAAACTCGCCGGACTCCTTTTGGTGGAGAATGAATGCCCGACAGGAGAATTCCGAAGCAGGAATTATATGACACAATGACTTACTTATGCACATTACCGGGGTTTAACATTTGTTAATTAACATTGTTAATATTAATGTTAATAAAAGTTAACCCCTTGTTTTTTATTATTTTTGCGGTTACTTTACTTTAAGCACGCTCTCCCATACAGGCAAGCCGACCATTAAAGCAACAACAAAGACTTGTCTATTAGTATGTTAAATAGAATTCAACCCAATGTAAAACTAAATCACATTCCTGCATGAAGAACTTATGTTTTCAGCTGAATCGGAAGTTGTGGGTGACAATGGCAATCCTATTGACATTTGCACTTCCATCTCTGGCTCAGAAGATCACTGTCTCCGGACACGTGGCCGACGAGCATGGAGAAGACCTAATCGGTGCCACCGTGATGGAAAAAGGCACCACCAACGGAACCTCTGCAGACATTGACGGCAACTTCACCATCACGGTGCCCTCGAACGCCACCCTCGTGGTGAGCTACGTGGGCTACGACCCGATGGAAGTGCCCGTCAACGGTCAGACTCATCTCAACATCGTGATGAAAGAGAACGCCACCATGCTCGCCGAGACAGTGGTGATCGGATACGGTTCGGTAAAGAAATCGGACGCCACCGGATCTGTGGCGATCGTGACTCCCGACGATGTGGAGGCCGGCATATCGACATCCGCACAGGACCTCCTTGTAGGCGCCAGCCCGGGTGTGACGGTAACGACCAACGGCGGTGACCCGACAGGAAACGCCAACATCCGCATCCGCGGCGGCTCCTCGCTTTCCGCCTCCAACAACCCGCTTATCGTGATCGACGGCGTGCCCATGACCAACCAGAGCAACGCCGGCGGAACCAACGCCCTGACGATGGTTAACCCGCAGAACATCGAGTCGATGACCATCCTCAAGGATGCCTCGGCGACAGCCATCTACGGTTCGCGTGCATCCAACGGCGTCATCATCATCACCACCAAGAAAGGAAA